>CAZIED010000159.1:0-5464 GCA_964538525.1 uncultured Pirellulales bacterium
GCGAAAAAGAGCTGCTACCTGTTTAATTTAGGAAGATGGAGTATTTATTGTAGGTATTTATTAAGTTAAAAGGTCAAAAGGCATGAAAACTAAAGTTTTATAGGGCTTAAGTCGATAAACAATATTAACAATGACCTACGAAAATGGGGTTGGCCGGCTTTGACGTGTTCAATGAAGTTATGCGTGACGAATACACCTTTGAAGATCGGTGACAACGGGGCAGCAGTGCACCAGGTCGAGTTCTGTGCTTATGTACTACAAATGGCCGGGGTTTTGGCTCGAAAGCTTCTGTGACAAGAAATAACAAAGTGCTTATCAAGCACTTATAATGATTGCGCCAATGCCAAGCGAAGGGAATGCCCAATCAGAAGTAAGAAGTGTTTTCAGTATTATTATATCTGTAAATAAGGCTGAAGAAGGATTGAGAGATGACAGAACCGAGCCGAATTTTGATCGCTGATGACGAAGAAACTTTTCTGCAATCTACCGCCGCTCTGCTGCATCGGCAGGGCTATCAGTGCGATTGTGTTGTAGATGCCGGCTCTGCAAAAGAAAAGCTGAGCAATGACCAGTATGACTTGTTGATAGCAGACATCAATATGCCGGGTAATGCGGAGCTGGAGCTCATTCGTGATATGCCAAGTATCGCCAATGGTGTACCGGTCATCGTGGTAACAGGCTATCCCTTTTTGAGCTCGGCAATTCAATCGATCGAATTGCGAGTTGAAGCATACCTTGTCAAGCCGATTAATTTCAATGAATTATTAGAACATGTTCGTGCTGCAATTAAATACCGTCATATTTATCGCTCCGTCAAGGGACTGAAACAGAGTTTAAGAAACTTGCACTCGTGTGTGGGAGATAATGAGAAGCTACTAAGACGTGATGGTCGAGAGACATTGCCTTTATCCATTAGCGCTTTTACCGAACTGATATTTCAAAACATCGTCAGTGCCGCCAGCGACCTGAAGCACGTGACGGAAACTTTGGCCGAACAGACAGGAGAGAAAGAAACCTGCCACCTTTTTAACTGTCCGAGATTAAGCTCATTAATCAGTGCCTTGATGGAGACGATCGACGTTCTGGAGAAAAGCAAGAGCGCTTTCAAGTCTAAAGACTTGGGGCGAGTACGCCAGAAGCTGGAGGTACTAATCAATAATAAAATATAAAAGCTGCAAATAATCCCAAAAAAAGTAAAGTCTTAAAAATTGTTGTCCGATACGTATAGAGGATTGATCCACAGAAATAGATGTGGGTCGCCTTGTCGTATAGGATAACGACCTGTAAGTCGAAGGCACTATCAAGATGGTTTCTTATAGCTTTCAAAGAAACGGTCTCGATTGTGCCTTTTTTCTTTGCCGTGGTCGAATAGGCCTTTTGCAGCAAAAAAAACGATTTTTGATAAACGTTCTGGTTACGAAATAAAACTGCAGAAGGCCTTAAGACCTCTATTCAAATTGGGGTGGATATTTAAGGTAAGATTATTACCTCGATAAAGCGGATAGAATAATCTGAGTTAGTACGCACGTGCGTGGTGTATATTTTTTAATTTCAGTTACTTTATTTAGTTTCTGCGAAAGCAGAAAGAAAGGAGAACTAAAATGGCAGTAGAAAAAGCGATTGGTTCCTCCAGTCTGGTTGAGGTCGTTGACCGAATACTGGATAAGGGCATCGTAGTCGATGCCTGGGTGAGGTTCTCGCTGGTGGGTATTGAAATACTCGCCATCGAGGCCAGAGTGGTAGTTGCATCAGTCGAGACCTATCTCAAGTATGCCGAGGCAATAGGTCTTACCGCGACAGCAGCATAAGGTTCGGACAACCAGCATAGACATAACCACCTTTCAAATGGGGGCTTATTACGTAAAGAAGGTTCTTGCCGAGTCATCCTTGATAACGGAGGAAAGCATGGCTCGCCAAGAAAAGCCTCTTACGAAAAAGGAAACAAGACGATGCTCTCAACTGTAGAAACAGAAAATATTCTCGAATATGCAATTTCTTCTTACGAAGACAGAATAGAAAACGTCGAATCGCTCTTCGAGGCTACTGGTCAAATTCTCCAGGGCCTTCAAGAATCCGTCCTTGATACACGACAAGAACGGGCAGAAATCAACAAGCATCTCAGCGAAACCCTTGCAAAAAATGGGTCGCTCCGCAAGAAAGATTTCGACACTATGATGAGTGTTATCTCATCTGATCAGGACCAAAAGGAACAGCAGGTAAGGAATTTATCGAAAGACTATCTTGGCGAGCAGACAAACTTTGTTCACGAATTAAAAGAAAGATTAAGACAATTTAAAGATGCTCTGACCAAGGGTGAATCGCAAAGAGTGAAAGAATTCGAAACAATGATTAAAGAAATCTTTGCCGGGCAGGAAAAAAGAAAAAAAGAGGTCATTGCCAGGCTGGAAGAATTCGAAAAGGAGCAGCAGGAAACAAGGAAAATGCTCAAGAATCTTTTAGCCAGAGGCAGAGACCTCAGGATAAAGGATTTCAAATTAATGCTTTCTGAATTCAAAAGACAACGGCAGCAGAGGCTTACCCGTCAGAAGGAAAGAGAACAAGAAGTACAAAACCTGCTCGGCGGCTTCAAGAAGGAAAGATCGGAACTGGCTCTGAGCCGGTAATCAGAACATGAGGAAACTTAATGGGACACAAGTATATGGCAGGCATCATAAACAAGATTATAACGTTATACGAAATGGAGGCAAGTGAGATTAGCAGCTTGGTTACCAATAGCCAAAAGGTCTTTAAAAACTTTACGCCGGAGGATGATAGAGGACCGACGACAGACGAGGGACGACAGACGACGACAGAAATTCTGTCTTCTGTCCTCTGTCCTCAGTTCTCTGATCCGGATGACACTTTTGAGAAGAAACTTGATAAGGAGATAAAACGAATGGAAGCCTTTGTCAAGGAACGGCTCAAACCCTTCGACAATGCTCAGGGCAGGAGTGTTTAAAGTGAAAGCGGGGAGCAAATGAGACAAGAGAAAAACGAGTATGGTATAACAGTCGTGAACGAGGAGATCGACCAGCTGCTGGAAAGCATTCAGCAAGTTCCATACTTAATATCGCCTTTTGGCCAGGAGCAGATTATTTCTTTCGATAAAGGAATCGTAAAAATAACGGGGTATTCTGCTGACGATATTCTGGCAGACAAACAGCTCTGGTTAAACATGATTCACCCTGCCGACCGGCAGCGCGTTTTCGGTGTTTTTGCCTACAGTAAAAGCCGGGGAATTCCATTTGAAATAGAGTACCGCTTTATTCATAAGAATGGCTCACTACGCTGGGTCGTTGATGAAGGTGAACCTGTTTTTAGCGAGGAAGCTGGAATAGTCCAAATTGAGGGCATAATAACCGATGTCAGCGAGTTCAAGAAAGTGTGGACACGGCATTTGCCAAGCGTCCCAGAACTAAGGGACCATGCCATGAAGGCCGAAAAAAGCATGCCTTTTGGCTGCGGATTTTCTACAGCAGAGGCCAGATTAGATAAGAATTAGGAATTGGCAGTTGAAAAGTTATTACTTGGTAATATGAGTTGATGCGTTTCTGAGCAAAATTTAACAATGTTTTTAAGGGGGATTCGAAATGATAACTACAATAGCTGAGGACATGAAGAAGCTCACAGAGGACATTATTATTTCCAATGATGTTCGGGTAAAAGCAGTTGGTGACTTAGTGTTTGATACCCGTAAAACATTAAAAGGATTTGCTGCCGATAGGAAGAAAATGGGCGAGGAGCAAACCAAGGATTTAGCTGACTTTGTTAATCGGTTGTCAAAGAACGTACAGAGTTTCCTGGGGGAGTTCCAAAAGAATCGCCAGCAGATGGGTAAAGAGCAAGCAAAAGAGTTGGCAGATTTTGTCAATGATCTTACCAAAAACATGGTCTCAATGCTGAGTGACTTCGAGAAGGACCGCAACAAAATGTCGAAGGAAGCCAGGGATAAACTTGCAAGGGAAATAAAGGATATTCAGGCACAGGTTAAAAAAATCTTGAATGAGGCTGACAAGCTCATTGGCGAGTTTAGTTCCGATATGGCGCAGGCAAAGAAAGCCTGGAAGGACATGAGCAAGGCTATAGCTACGGCAAGAAAAAGCGGTGTAATACCAAGAATCGAGACAAGAGAAAAAGTAACCACGGGTGAGCAAGCGATAGGAAAGAATAAAGGCATAAAGAAGAATGCAGAAAAACGGAAAAGCAACCGGTAAGAGCTGATTGTTTCTATTCAACAGTCAACTCAAATTGTCTGCTTGATGCCGAGTTTTCTTTGGCCCAGGTGGGCGTTATGGACAGTATCTATATGGAGGTAGCACGAAATGATTGATGAGATGACAACGGTATTGGAACCAGCTCCATTATCAGATTTTGTGGAAACAAAGTATGTAAAGGATATTACTAATAGAGCTCTTTCCTATATCAAAGCGGGTTTTCCGGTCCATTTTAGGGGGCCTTCAGGAACCGGTAAAACAACACTGGCAATGCACCTGGCAAGTAAAATTAAAAGGCCGGTGGTGCTGATTCACGGAGATGAAGAGTTCACAACGTCTGATCTGGTCGGCGGTGAATATGGCTACAGAATCAGAAAGGTTGTGGATAGATTTATCTCAAGAGTTCTCAAAACAGAAGAGGATATGGTCAAGCGCTGGATTGATAATCGTGTAACCGTTGCCTGTAAATACGGCTTTACTTTGATATACGATGAGTTCACGCGTTCCAGGCCGGAGGCAAATAATATTTTTCTGTCTATCTTGCAGGAGAAGATGATGGATTTGCCGGTCGGTAGAGGCGGTGAGCAGCCATACTTAAAGGTCGATCCGAATTTCACTGCGCTCTTCACGTCCAACCCGGAGGAATATGCCGGCGTTCACAGAAGTCAGGATGCTTTAAGAGACAGGATGGTCACTTTGGATTTGGACCACTTTGACTATGATACTGAAGTGACTATTACGCGGGCAAAATCCAAACTTTCCAAACAGCATGCAGAGATGATAGTTAATATCGTAAGAGGCCTACGAGAATCCGGAAAGTGTGAGTTTGCACCCACCGTGCGTGGCTGCATTATGATTGCAAAGACTCTTAAGGTTCAAAATCTTCATCCTTCGAAGGCAAACGGCATCTTTATGCAAATGTGTCAGGATATATTAGCCTCTGAAACAAGCCGGATTGGCTCAAAAACAAACCAGAACAAAATTAAAGAAATAATCAGGGAGCTTGTTGAGAAAGAGCTGAGCCATAGAAAAACTTTTGATATCCCAATGAAAACTGATGATGAAAACATTGCTTTAGGTGTCGTTAGCGATAATGAAGCAGAGCATAAAAAACAACAAACGGAAAGTCTGGTTGGGATAGGTTAGGAAGGACACATTAAATGAAAGGGATATTACAAACCACGGGTATTAGAGATATAAAGAGCATACATTCCATAGGTGCAAGGTCTATCCCGAAAGCTCAAAGGTCG
>CAZIED010000160.1:0-5459 GCA_964538525.1 uncultured Pirellulales bacterium
TTTATCATTCGCAAGGCTGCTAACATGCTCTTAGAGCGTCTGAAATACCTTTCCGAAGTCAGCATACGCTCAATTTCGAAGCGAAATTGAGATTGAATTTTTTCATCTAACTGATTTAACAAGACCTGCTTTACCACTAAAGATAGATAATTCTCGATGAATGGCTGTGCCTGATGGTCCTGGTAGAGATGTTTTATACTTGGCAGCGGCCGGTCAAGCTCATGCTCGAGGAAGTAATCGCTGACTGGACCTTTGCGGTAATGGCTGATTACCAAATCTCTTTCTGTAGTTGCCAGCAGCTCCCTTTTAGCCAGCCGTTCCAATTCTGCATCGACGGTATGTTCGCCGGGACGGGTATGCTTTTCTATAAATTTCTCAATGCGTTTACGAAGCCAAAGCTCGTGTATCAAATTTACATGAAATCTGTCACCGAAGTGCTTTTTCATTGATTCATGTGAAGTCAGGTAGGCCTGGGCTTCAATAGTACCTTTGGCTGTATGAACACGGACGGTTTCTCTATCGTACCGTTTTCCCTCGTATCTGTCAATCTCGGCCAGCACCGAAGCAGGGACATTGTAAATTACAGTTCCTTCAATCCTCGAAGCTGGGTTTGCGACAGCGTAGAAATAGACATTGTCCGGCGTGACTTTTCTATAGCCCGGAAGAAAGGCTGGTTCTGCCAAAAGATTCGTGCTGTCGGCTTGAATCGGCTTGAGCGTGAAACTTAAACCGCTGACCGATTTGAAGATTTGCGGGTCACGCAATGAGCCATATATGAACAAATTGACTTTTGTCTCATTCATATCCCGATTCTCGATGCTTGATGCTTGATACTCGACGTGTATCGAGTATCCAGTATCGAGTATCCAGTATCAAGTATCCAGTTTAATTTGTCTGTATAGCTTAAACAGCTCTTTGAAAGCACGAAGAATTACTCGTGGCTTTGCACCGGTTTGCGAGCCGACTACTCGCGGATAGTGATGGACGCCCTTTTGGGTCAGGTGGTAACCTCGCCGTATTGCTCTGGCCAGAATTTCCGCATTGATTAAGGCTCCGGCGCTTGACATCTTGATATTATCAAAGATTTCTCTTTTGTATAGTTTGAAAGCACAATCAATGTCTCTAACTTTCATACCAAAAAGCCAGCAGACGAGCTTTGTCCAGCACCAGCCGTTGATTTTGCGTATAACATTATCCTGACGGTTCAGCCGGTAGCAGCTAACAATGTCATATTGTTTCATCAAAGGCAGTAACGGCGGTAATTCATTAATATCAAATTGACCATCGCCATCGGTAAAAAAGACCAGCTCTTTTGTTGCTGACTTGAATCCAGATTGCAAAGCGGCTCCGTAACCAAGATTGGCAGGATGATGCACGACTTTTACTCTGTTGTCTCGTAGGGCTACTCCATCTGCGATTCGGCCGGTCTGGTCGGTACTTCCGTCGTTGACAATAATTAATTCAAAATCAGCGTTGAGCTTTTCCAATACAGCAAGCGCCTTTTCAATAGTTCTGGTGACATTTTCCTGCTCGTTATAGCAGGGGAAAAAAACACTAATGGATTGCATTGTGCGTATTGCGTATTGCGTATTGCGTTTTTCAGTTTGCATTTCGCACGACGCACGACGCACGCCTGTCCCGAGCGAAGTCGAGGGGACGCACGACGAGTCCTGATTACCACCTTTTGAAAAGTCCATTTAGCTCCTTTTCGTATTCTTTTATCTTGGTGGCGTAAACATCTTTAAGCTTTTTGGTATTCTGCTCCTGAGGATTTTGTTCCTGAGAGATTCTTTCCATACATATACTCGCCAATCGTACGGCTTCAACCTTAAGACGGAAGCCATCTTGCTTGGCGTAATCAGCCTTATTCTTATCAAAGTCATTCATATAGTTTTTGCAGAAATCCTCAACTTGAGGTCTTAGCTCGGTAAATCTGGCGGCATTGAGTATTATCTCCAGCATTGGGGCTGGTGACGGGTTTAGAGCGAATGCCTTGATGTCAAGAGCGAGTCCTTGTTTTTTATTCTCTGCGGCCCTACCGTACAAAAGCAAATGATGACCTATAATGAGGCTCTTATGATACTCGTCAGGGTATATAGTCTTTCCTGTAAACATGCCGTCGTAGAGCTGTTTGCCCTGCGGTGTTGAATAATCGACGAACAGCTTTTGCTCGTTGTCGAAAAAGATAAGTGTCCAGCTACGATTATATTCAAGCCCTTTTATGGCATGATATGGATTTTTTTGTTCAGGGTCATTATACACCGAAGCCGGCATCAAGACTACCCAAACACCGAACTTTTTCAGCTGCTCGTCCATCCACTGGCCGATTTTCACATAATCAGCGGCACTTATATCTTGCCCACGTGCTTTAGCGCTTGCCATTATCTCGGAGGCGGCCTGGCCTCCAGCCATAATGGCCGACCAAAGATCAAAGGCTTTACGGTCATAAGCTGCCTGAGCTCGGCCATCCATAAACAGTTGTAGAGGGATTTTGCCGGTGTTGGGGTCGGGCTCTTCGGTCCAGGCGATAAAGCCCCCTTCGGTCCAGTAATTGAACATTGTTCCTTTCAGCTTATTATCTCTTATAAATTGGCCGGCAGAAAAAGGCTTCGCGTCAGAAGCGGTCATTCGCATAAAAACAGAATTATATTTTGGATCGGATGGCCAGGGGTCAAGATATATGTATTTAAATTTCAGGCCCCACCAGATGCCAAAAAATAATACCAGTGCCAAACCGACGCAGGTGAAAAATAATTGAGCGTTGCGCGGCATTGAGGCGACGGTGAATTGACGACTCTTTCTAAAGTTAAGCATTGCTGAAAAAGCACAGATAATCTGGTCGAGCAGCATTGCTATAATTGGACATGCTGCAAAGGCCCCTATCGGGATAAATCTTCGTGAGCGAATGGCCATATAAATAGTAAGGGCTGCAATAATCATTATAGCCAAGTCGATTTTAGGCCTTTGATACCCATCTGTCGCATCTGCCCTTCGCTTGCTCTGCCCTGTTAAAGAGCGCCAAACCAATATTCGGATAACAAACCATGTAACAAGGACTGACCATGCAAGGATGTACATTACTAAAAAAGGCACGGCTGTACCGACAGGATTGTCCCAGTCGAAGGCGGGCTGCCATTCGTGGATGTCACGCCACCTCTCAGCGTGCTTGCTGACGCTGATGATAAAGGTATGTGTCAGGTTCGTTAAATGAAATGGGTTGAACAGAATCATAGTCACAAAAGCAACAATGCCGGCAGCCATCGTATGATATATTCCTTTTAAGCCGATAGAAACAAACCACTTTTTAGAGATGCAAGTCAATAGATTTAATACTGTAAATGTGGCAAGCATTATGAATAGATAGATATATCCGCCGTGGACATTGCACCAAAAGACCGTCAGAGGAACAATGAGCCAGATATACAATACGTTTCGATATGTAGTAAGGGCAAGTATTAACAAAAAGCAAGCTACAAACAAGTTTGAGAAACCTTGTGGACGAATATCAAAAAATGAACGCCCTGCAAATAGTGCAAAACACGCAAAAACGGCACTAAGAGCAGGATTAGCACCTAATATTACTCCAGTGTAGAAAAGACAAATAACCGCAAGTATGTAGATGGCAAATTTCCAGCACACAAGGGCGTTGAAGTCCGGGTTTTCTTTGGAGCCGAACGTTGTGCACAGCCAGTAGAACATCACGTGCGTCAGCCAGTTCTGATTTACCCAGCCGGTCGGATGCCATTTTTTAATCGTTTCCAGACCCACTTTGTCTGTAATCCACTGTGCCCACTCTGGCCAGGTTTTGACCTCCTGTGGTGTCGGACCCGGCTTGTGTGAGTTTGCGCTGAAAGGCTCGACGGTATTTACTCCGTGATTTATAAAATGTCTGCCACAGGCAAGCGCTACCCATGTATCGCCCGCTGCAACCATGTGAGTGGATGCGTGGCAGGCGAAAACAAGCATCCCCAGCCAGGCAATTATCATTGGCCAGCCTGCGAAAGCACGATGGACGACGGACGATGGAGGAGGGACAAAGCTTCGTCCATTGACTATCATCCCTCGTGACTCGTCACGCGAATCACGAATTTGGTCTTTGGTCTTTGGTCTTGAGTCTTGAGTCTTTATTGACTTAGCCATTTTTGAAGTCTGTCTAATCCCTTACTTATCTGCTCAAGTGAGCATGCAAAACTCAGACGGATATTGTTGTCACAGCCGAAAGGTAGTCCCGGCACAACACCGACATTAGCCTGCTCCAATAGTGCCTGTGCAAAATCCAGGCTGCCTGTAATCTTTGTGCCGTTAATCTTTCGTCCATAATGGATTGAAACATCGGGGAAACAATAGAAAGCCCCTGTCGGCTCGGGACAGTCAACGCCTTTGATAGCATTTAAACGCTCAGCCATATATTTAGCACGGCGTTCAAACTCAACACGCATTTTTTCTATCGCCTGTTCGGCAGGTTCGCCGAGGGCCGCTATAGCCGCATATTGAGCAAAGGTCACAGGATTTGACGTCATATGGTCCTGCAGACGCCCCATAGCCTTTATGACTTCAAGAGGCCCAGCCGTATAACCCAGCCGCCAGCCCGTCATCGAGAAGGTTTTGCTGAAACCATTCAAAGTCAGTGTTCGTTTGTACGCATCTTCACTAAATGATGCAAAGCTGACAAATTTCGTGCTACCATAAATTAATTTTTCATAGATTTCATCTGACATGACCACAACGTTGCTTCCTTCAACAACCTTTGCAATATTCTTTAGCTCCTCTGGAGTATATGTAAAACCACCTGGATTGTTGGGTGAATTAAGCACCAATAAAGAGGTTTTTTTAGTGATAGCATCTTTTAGCTGCTTAGGAGTGATTTTATAACTGTTGGCTTTATCTGTCTGCACGATTTTGGCTACACCGCCTGCAAGCTTAATTGCCTCCGGATATGTCACCCAGTATGGGGTGGGCAAAATTACCTCATCGCCCGGATCAAGAACAGCCTGCATCGCTTCGTAAACGGAGTGTTTGCCGCCGATATTAACAACAATCTGCTCTGGTGTGTAATCAAGGCCATTTTCCTTTTTGAGCTTGGCAGCGATGGCCTTTCGCAGCTCGATTATTCCGGCAGCGGGCGTGTATTTTGTTTTGCCGCCCTTTAATGCCTCTATAGCCGCCTGCTTGATGTAATCGGGCGTATCGAAATCAGGCTCCCCTGCTCCGAAGCCAACCACATCCACACCTTGTGCTTTTAGCTGCTGGGCACGTGAAGTAACAGCTAAAGTCGCCGATGGCGGTACACTCTGTGCTCTTTTACTTACTTTCATTCTTTCACACCTTTCAAATCTGAATTTCTTTTATTGAACCTGATATTTCTCTGTAGAAAACAATGTATCTTGTCATTTCGAGCGAACCAAAGGTGAGTCGAGAAATCTGCTATTAGTAGATTTCTCCACTTCGCCCCCGTTTCT
>CAZIED010000161.1:0-3354 GCA_964538525.1 uncultured Pirellulales bacterium
GCACGAGCTTTGCAGCCGGCCGCAATAGAGCGGGTTATTCGGATAGGCTCTAAGTCTGTCACTTATGTAGCATCGAGTGAGAAGGTGACCCACGGAGATATTTATCAATCGGCTGTGTTACTCAGGAGAATCAACGGTCGGCTCATTCGGCTCATCGCTGCAACGGATGATTTGGCAGATGTTCGCTGCCAATTCTGGACCAGGTTCAGGCTCATTAGGGTCTGTATCGAAGAAATACCCGCTTCCAACGAAACCCTGGGCAACCTGGCTAAACCGCACTCCAATTATGAAAAGCCCGACCAGAATCAGTGCGAGAATTAAAAGAGTTCGGAGTTTAGAGTTCATTTTTATGACCTTTCCAAAATAATTAAATTTTTTCCTTAATTACCTAAAAAATACAAGTTAATGGGTTACTGTCACAGACATTCGCTATAAGTATTCTGCAAAGGCTTAATGATGATGGGGCTGGTAATACCGCTCGGCAGCAGCTTATCTGGATCGGGCGTAATATTAATAACGCCGACATCGCCGATAGCGACTGTCTCGCTGCCGCCGTCGTTGAGCGTAGCACCAATGTTGGTCACATAGCCGCTGGTATACATACTCGTATCGGCCATCGAAATGATGGTTCCGAATACCTCGGCGTTGCCTCTTACGTCCACTATTCCGCCAACGATAGCCCCGCGGAGTACGTTCTCTGTGCCGCTCACAGGATTCGTATTGCCGAGGTTAACGTTAAAATGAGGAGCAAGGATCGTTGCATCGGCACTTGTATTGTTCTGGAATGTTGCGCTGCCGGTATAGTACAGACAGTTTTTCTGCCAGTTGAATGTTTGCGGCGTGTTTGTTACTATTGTGCCGTTAAACGTGCAGTTGTCGAATCGCACATTGTTGTAGTTGCTTGTCGTCTTGCCGCAATCTACATACAACACGTCGTTAAACGTGCAGTTTATGAAGAGAGCATTCTTATCGTTGAGCAACCTGGCGTCATTGAACGTCTGATTCTTATAGATGTACCTCTTCACCTGGACACCTCCACCGCCGGGCCGGTTTGTCGTGTAGCTGTCCACGGCGTGAGGGAAATACTCATAGCGGTATTTTGTCCCGCAAGTAGAGCCTAAACTATCAAGGTTTCCGGTGTAGTTGGCAGCCGAGGTGCTGTAATAAATGTCTCCGCCGCCGCCTTGGGCCGTTCTAGTCGCATTGTAGTATGTCACCGTATTGTAGTCGGAGATTGTCATCCCGGACATATTCTGTGGCGGCACGCCGTAATTGATGCCCTGGCACTGTCCCTGTATTTCATCTTCAGGACTGATAATCTTATTACCGTCCTCGTCGTACATGGGTTTGCCATTCGCATCAAGTGTCTCGAGCTTCCAGGTTTTGCTCTCTATCTGCTCCTTGGACCAGCAGGTGTTTACTGTTCCCAGCACCTCAGAGTCGCTGGTCACATTTAGAGGTGAAATGGAAGGCACAGAAGACATAAATGAAATGCAGCGTGAAGCGGCGGATGGAGGAATCAGCTTACCGTTAAGCAGCTCGTTCAGTATTGTCGTGCGCTGCGATGTATTCAGTCCCAGTGACGACACCAGAGATGAGAAGGACGAAAAGTTCAGAGTCCCTTCGTCCATTTTCTGTTGTATCTGCACCTTAAGCTGTGCAAGTTGCGCCAACTGCGTGTTCGAGAGGTTCCAGGTGCTGAATATATCTCCGTGTATCGTGCTGTCGCCGGTCAGCCACATTCGGCCTCTGCTGGCAATGGCGTAATTCAAAACCTCGTTGTTTTTGGTGATTTTCATATTTATGCTGACATCTCTTTTTATCTGGCCATCGCTTCCTATTCCCTCCAGTTTTATTGTGTGGATGTCGCTTCGATGAAACTTTACTTGAAAAGAGGTGTTTGCCTGGCCGAAGCTTACTGCGGGGGTTATGATTTCATTTTCAGTTTGGCTGGCCTGACCAGCAACCCACGGCTGGCCTTGGACCTGAGAGCAAAGAGTATTCCAGGCATTATTGGCCTGTTCGGTGGTAACTATATTTATGCTGGTGCTGGGTAAAGGTGTGTTAGCCACAATGTATCTTCCACACTCCAGAGCTGATTGAGCGGCTGATAGAGCAGAGTTGACCTTATGCTGATTTGAGACAAGCTGGACATTTGTGCCGGACATGGTTGCCATGCTGATGGCTAAAGCGGAAAAGATAAGCACAAATATCATGGAAAGAATAAGCGCAGTGCCGCTGCGTTTTTGATGTATTATATCTTTGGTGAGTTTCATTTCCCTCTGCCGAAAGTATCCCCCTTTAGATGTAGATTGTAGAAAACTTCTCAATGCCAAATAAAATATAAGAAATGTTTGCTGCGAAGGCAAAAAGAATACAGAAGACAGAATACAGAAGACAGGAGAGTTTCAAACTTAAAAATTAAAGCGTAAAACTAAAAAATTCCATAATTTTACATTTTTCACTTTAAGTTTTACGCTTCCGAAATACCGGCCACTGACCCCTAAACCCTATTTAAAGATAAGTTTCTGAATAAGAAGAAGCATCATATTGCAGGAATAACTGTGGCACGAAGCCTGCTGGTATGAGGGTTGAGCTGGAGCGGTTGAAGTGAAGGTTACTATTGCCGCTGATTTCAGCGGTGGTTTCGGAGTAATTTATTATCGATCCGTTGATAATTCCGCCTGCATTGCCGTAAAATCGGATTCCGTTGGCGGCTATAGTGCCATTCATGGTATTAAAGTTACCACCGAAAGATGCCTTAAAGCCGGGAGCAATAAGGAAAGTACCGGTTTCACTACGTATCTGGGTGAATTGCTCTGTGCTTGGAAGGTTTGTAACGGGGTAGCTGACAACGTTACCGGAAAAGTTAATCTGGTTTGCAGCGGAGTCGTCGTTTAGGTCACCATTACCGACGATGATGCCGGTTATTGTAGTATTTCCACCGAATGTCACAATATTTGGCGCTTCGATAAAGACAACGCCTTTCAAGGTGATATTGCCTGAAAAAGTGGGATTTGTTCCAGCTACAATTCTTACATTCTCGAATGTTGAGTTTGAAGTGACATTAGTATTAGCATCGATTACGTTGCTGACATAGTGCTCAAAGTAAGTGGGATCTGGCTCAGGAAATGCGCTTGTCTGTACCCCGAATGAAACATTATCTATAGCATCTTGACCTGTTAGGCCTCCGATGCCGGCTTTGGCACCTTGAATATAAACGTTGGCAATTGGATTGACGATTTTTACATTGCCTTCTATTTGGGAGTTACCTGTTATTGACAGGGCTAAAGTTGAATTTTCGCTTTCGATATAGACATTTGACACGACTGATATATTAACATCTTCAACCTC
>CAZIED010000161.1:3454-5426 GCA_964538525.1 uncultured Pirellulales bacterium
GCAATTTCACCAAGCCTTTCCTCTTGCTCTGTGGTGCCTGGTATTGAGACATTGTTTAGCCAAAGGCGGATAATCTGATGGCCCGATTCGGCACAGGCTCTTGCACAGTTGGCTTTGTGCTGATTCGTGGCTATTTGTATATTTGTGCCTGATATCACCGCCAGGCTGGCGCACAGGGCTGAAAACATGACCAGAAAAATCATCGATAGGATAAGTACGACGCCGTGACGTTTAAATATTAATCTGCGTGCGAATGCCATTTTTTCCCCTCCGAAAGATGCTCACTTCTGTATGCTTTTCTAATTAAAGTATAACTCCGATTTCGATTATGACAACTTTATTCATTTGGCAGCACAAGAAATATTTATTATAGAGTGATTGTCCGGTAAAAACAGGCAGATGCAGGCGAAATTTGATTATAAGGGCTGTTCTATTTCTGCGAAGTATGAACTGCGGGCAAAGGGTGTGGAGAGCACCCACGAAAAACCAAGGTCAATCGCTTTTTGTTTCCACCAGTCGAATTTCGCAGGCGGTACGTATTCGACGACTTCGAGTGAATCTTTCGATGGCTTTAGGTATTGGCCGATTGTGATTCTGTCACAGCCCACATCGCGTAAATCATTTAGAACCTTCTCGACTTCGGTGTCAGTTTCTCCCAGGCCGAGCATAATTGAGGATTTGGTTGGGATGCCGTCAAGTTTTTGCTTTGCTAATTTAAGCAGATTCAGAGAACGCTGATAATTTCCGCCTGCTCTGGCTGCCGGATACAGAGAAGCTACAGTCTCAACATTGTGAGCAAATACGAATGGTAGGGCGTCCCGCAGTATTTTGATGGCCTCGATTTGGCAGTTGCGAAAATCTGGCGTAAGTATTTCAAGTTTGATGCCGGGACATTTTTGCCTTACACGGTTTAGGCAATCGCGAAAATGGCTGGCGCCGCCGTCAGGCAGGTCATCGCGATCGACGCTTGTGATTACTAAATATTTCAATTGTAATTGCCTTGCCATTTCCGCCAGGCGTGAAGGTTCAGATGTATCCGGCGGGTCGGGTCTGCCGGTTGCGACCGAGCAAAATTTGCAGTTTCGCGTGCAAGTTTTGCCCAAAATCAAAACTGTTGCTGTTCCTCTTTCCCAGCACTGGCCGCGGTTTGGACAATTGGCGTTATGGCAGATTGTCTCAAGACGCAGCGAGCTTAAAACATTTTCAACCTTTTTGTAAGTTTCACCAGCCGGTAAAGGTCTGCGTAACCAGTTCGGCAACTTCTGTCGCTCGTGGCTCGCTTGTATGTCGTATATCGTATGTCGTATATCGTATGTCGTTTCTCGTCCGACGTCCATCGTCCATCGTCCATCGTCGCTATGGGCTTGCGGCTCGTTCTGAGGTGAAAAATACTTAATAAGCAATCGGCTTAATTTTTTCTTTAGTTCTTTCATTGAGTGATGCTTGCCGGTTTCTTTCAGCATTGATGTCATTTCTACGCCATCCAATCCACACGGTATGAGTAAATCGAAGATACTGAGGTCATTTTGGATGTTTATTGCCATGCCGTGGTAAGTTACGGATCTCGACACGCGTACACCTATAGAAGCGATCTTTCGTATTGCGTACTGCGTATTGTGTATTGCGTATTGCGTATTGCGTTCGACGCACGACGCATCACGCACTTCGCACGACGATGCCAAGCCACACTCATTTACCCACAGGCCGGGAAAGCCTTTTCGTCTTTGACTGTGGATACCTAATTGGGCGAGCAGCTCTATGCCTATTGCTTCCAGCTTTCTGATATATTCGGTGATTCCCAGGCCGAGCTGCTGCAGGTGCAGGATTGGGTAGAAGACTAACTGGCCGGGGTTGTGGGCGGTTGCGCCGCCGCCTCGGCGGGTTTCTACTACGTCGATGTGCAGTTTAGCTAAGCCTTCTTTATCGGCCAGCAGTTTATTGGCACTTTGCCTTGCACCGAGGGTGATGACGG
>CAZIED010000162.1:0-5411 GCA_964538525.1 uncultured Pirellulales bacterium
CTCTTACGCTCATAGGATTTGTCATTGCCCCATGGGGGCGCGGCAAACAACCGCAGGGGGAAAAAGCCAAAAAAGAAGATTTAAAGAGACTCCAGTGGTAGAAGGTCATATAGACAGCATTAAAAGCAAAGGAGGAAAAAAGGAAGAAAGCCGAAAGCCCGCAGTCCAAAACCCAAGAATAACATTTACCGAGAAATCCGTGGGAACTTTCAAGAACGAAATCCGGGGTCTGACGGGAAGCCCAGATTCAAAGCGGGTGGCCTACATCACGGAGAGCGGGGGAAACAAGTGCATTGTTGTTGACGCGGTCGAGGGAAAGCAATACGAGGCAATCTTGGAAAACAGCCTGGTTTTCAGTCCAGATTCGAAGCGCGTTGCCTATGCTGCGCAGCGTGGTAAGAAATGCGTCGTGGTCGCAGACGGCCTCGAGGGGAAAGAATACGACGGGATAGTGGAACGGAGTCCTATTTTCAGTCCGGATTCGAAGCGCGTAGCCTACGTGGCGCAGCGCGAGGGGAAAGAACTTGTTGTTGTTGACGGTATAGAAAGTAACGAATACAAGAGTGCCGGCAAGATAACTTTCAGTCCCGACTCGAAGCGCGTAGCCTACGACGCACATCGCGGTGAGAAATGGGTCGTCGTCGTTGACGGCGTCGAATGGGGAAGGAGCGGTGACACTTTCATCGAGCCAAGCATGATATTATTCAGTCCCGATTCCAAACGTGTCGGTTATGTGGCATGGCAGAACGGTTCATGGCTGGTTGTGATTGACGGGGTCGAGGAAAGTTACCAGGGTGCTGGAGGGTTGATTTTTAGCCCTGATTCAAAGCGTGTTGCGTACGCTGTTCTTTACACCGCAAAGGCCGGGGAGAAAACGCTGGTAAAGGTTGACGGCGTGAACGGAAAGGAGTATGACGCTGCTGGGAACATCGTCTTCAGCCCGGACTCTAAGCGTGTTGCCTATTCCGCAATGCGAGGAAACAAAAAAGTGGTCCTCGTTGACGGTGTAGAGGGGAAGGAGTACGAACCTGGCATGATGATATGGAGCCGTGGGGGAATGATTTCCAGTTATGGCAGTGTGATTTTTAGTCCCGATTCCAAGCGGGTCGCCTATAACGCGCAGAATGGGAAGAAACGCCTGGTCGTTGTAGATGGGGTCGAGGGAAAAGAATACGATGGTATTGTAGGAAATCCAGTTTTCACTTCGGACTCCAACCACGTTGCGTATGGGGCAGAACGGGGCCAGAAAAGGGTTGTCGTTGTTGATGGTATTGAGGGAAAAGAGTACGACGGGTTTCTCAAAGGCAACTATTTGGTCTTCGACTCCCCGACCACACTTCACGCCTTGATGCAGCGCGGCAACGAGGTTTTCCTCGTCGAAATTGAGATAAGGGGATGATGGCGACCGGAATGGGGGGGGAAGATAGGGTCGCATCTTAAATATTAACTATTGACACCTATAGTGTTTCACTTAAGATATATTTATGTCCAGACCGTTGCGTATCGGATATCCTGGAGCTTTCTATCACGTGATCAATCGAGGTCAGCGCCAGGAGGCTATCGTTATGGACGTGATAAAGAGCGTCTTCTGTTTACTGTCCCGCTGGGGGGCGGACAATCTTCTCTCCAATCATAGGCAGGTTTAATTTGTTTAGGATTTCGTGCTTAGGATTTCGGATTTTTCATAATCTCTGTGTTCTCTGCGGCCTCTGTGGCTTTTTAATTATTTCTTTGCTTCTATTTTTCTGTTTATCAGCGTCGCGGTGACAGCTGCTGAAAAACCATTGTCGATATTAACTACCGTGACGCCGGAAGCACAACTATTGAGCATAGTCAAAAGCGCCGAAAGCCCTTCAAAACAAGAGCCGTAGCCGACACTTGTCGGCACGGCTATTACAGGGCAACTTACCAAGCCACCAACTACGCTGGCTAATGCACCCTCCATCCCGGCTACCACGATAATGACGTTAGCCTTTTGCAGCTTCGGCAGATGTCCAAACAATCTGTGCAGGCCGGCGACGCCGACATCGCAAATCAGTTCTGTTCGCTGGCCCATGATTTCAGCGGTGACCTTCGCTTCGGATGCCACCGGCAAATCGGCTGTGCCGGCTGTAACTATCGGCAGAATACTTTTCGAGGTCGGAGGTTTTTTTTGCTCGAGCACAATCGCTCTGGCTAATTTTTCGTAACGAGCATTAGGGAATTTTTTTGTTTCAGCTAAAGCCTCGAAAATATGCGGCTCGGCTCTTGTTGCCAAGACATTATTGCCTATCGCAGCGAGGCTTTCAAAGATTTTGATTATTTGCTCAGTAGTTTTGCCTGGGCAATAAATAACCTCCGGAAAGCCCCTGCGAATCTGACGGTGGTGGTCAATGCGGGCAAAACCTAAATCCTCAAACGGCAGATGCCGAAGTTTCTCAACCGCCTCGTCAATGCCAAGTTTTCCATCTTTGACCTGCTTTAATAATTTTTTTAACTGTTCAGCCTGAATATTTTGTCCCTCGTCACAGTCTTACCGCTCCCTCACGGTCGCGGCTCTGTTTTCTTTCGTCCTTCGCCCATCGTCTATCATCTTGCGTATTACATCGGTACTATATAAGTATATGCGTATATACTTATGGACTATATTTTTGTCTATCGTCCATTCTACATCCCTTAGGTACTGCGAAGGATGAATCTTTCGTCTATCGTCTATCGTCCATCGTCCATCATGCTGTGACCATTCACGAATTACAATCCAGTTGCTGTCGGCTCAAGTGTCAAATCTGCATAGAGCTTGGCCTTAAATTTATGATAGCCTAAAGAAGCTACCATAACCGCGTTGTCCGTGCAATATTGTTTTGGCGCAACGAGCAGTTTTTTGGGAGGGGCAACATTGTCACACATATTTTGTAGTGCATCTCGCAGAGCGCTATTGGCCGCTACTCCGCCGCCGAGCAGAATAGTCTTTGCCCCGACTTTTTTTGCTGCCCGCTGCGTTTTTCTCACGAGAACGTCTATCACCGCTGCCTGAAAGGATGCGGCGATGTCGGCTATTTCCTGCTTACTCATCAAATCAACTCTGTCCTGGCCTTTCATATCCTGGCCGCGACAATAATACAGCACGGCAGTTTTGATGCCGCTAAAGGAAAAATCCAGCGAGTCTCGTCCGAGCATAGAGCGGGGAAATTTAATTGCATTTGGGTTTCCGTTCTTCGCTGCTTTTTCGATGCTTGGTCCGCCGGGATAGGGCAGCTTCAGGATGTTTGCAACTTTATCGAAGGCCTCGCCGGCTGCATCGTCGATAGTTGAGCCCAAAAGTTTCGGTTCCAAAGGCGAATGGTAATCGTAGAGACAGGTGTGTCCCCCCGATACGATAAGGGCGACGGCAGGCAATTCTAAACCTTCTTCGTCTAACATCGCCGATTGAAGATGGGCGTGCAAATGATTGATTGCGATTAACGGCTTCTTCCAGACGAAGCTGAGGGTCTTGGCAGCGGTAACGCCGACAACTAAAGCGATGGTAAGGCCTGGCTGATTGGCGACGGCTATCGCGTCAATATCATCTTTGCCCACGACGGCTTGCTCCATAGCTTCTACTATGACCGGATATATTTTTTCGATATGCGCACGGGAGGCAATCTCGGGGACAACGCCGCCGTATTTTTCGTGCAGTTTTGTTTGCGAAGCAATTACCGACGATTTAACTACTCGACCGTCAGCTACAATCGCCGCCGCGGTCTCATCGCAACTTGTCTCAATACCAAGGATATTAATCGTCGCTCGTGATTCGTGACTCATGGCTCGTTTGTCTTTTATTTCCATCATACGAATAATAGTCTAATAAAGCAGTTATGTCAATTTCGGCCGATTTTACTATATTGACTTTTAACTGGCTGGTAGATATGTTGTATTCGCATCGTTGTTATTTAGCGAGAGATGTAATTGGGAATATATGCGTTTGTCAAAGGAGGAAAAAAGCGTATGAATACGTCGAAAGTTAAGGGAGCTGCATGTTTAATCTTGTTGGTGACTTCGATAATCGCGGCACAAGAGATACCCACATCAGCTGATTACGAGCTGGTTTGGTCGGATGAGTTTAACAAAGACGGCCAGCCGGACCCAAATAATTGGACATACGAGAATGGTTTCGTCCGGAATAACGAGCTTCAGTGGTATCAGCCGGAGAACGACCGATGCGAAAATGGTCTGCTCATTATCGAAGGCCGGCGCGAATGCAAGAAAAATCCCAATTATAGGCCTGATAGCAACAACTGGAGGCAAAACAGAGAATTTGCTGAATATACTTCCGCAAGCTTGACAACCAGGCGTCTGCACAATTGGATGTATGGCCGTTTCGAGATGAAAGGCCGAATCGACACTCGCCCCGGCCTGTGGCCCGCTTTCTGGACGTTAGGTGTTCAAGACGAATGGCCAAGTTGCGGCGAGATCGATATTATGGAGTACTACCAGGGCACACTTCTTGCAAACGCAGCCTGGGGAACAGAGAATCGATGGGTGCCCAAGTGGGACGATGTTAAAAAGCCCATCGCCGACTTCAACGACCCCAATTGGTCAACAAAGTTTCACGTATGGCGGATGGACTGGGATGCCAATAGTATTAACATTTATGTCGATGATATGCTTATGAACACGGTTGACGTTAATGAAACATTTAACAAAATAGATGGGAAGAATCCGTTCCGTCAGCCACACTATATAATCGTCAATCTCGCCATTGGCGGGACAGCCGGTGGCGACCCCTCAAAAACGGAGTTTCCAGCAAAATTCGAGATAGATTATATTCGTATTTACAACTCGTCTCGGCGTAGCGCAGAGCCGTAGCCGGAAAAGAAAATTCGGGATGTTTTATAGAAAAGAATAGAGGTTGTCTTTTCGAGCGAGCCATAGGCGAGTCGAGAAATCTGTTTTTTAATGGATTTCTCCACTTCGCCCCCGTTTCTGTCTTCGACAGAAGACACGGGGGCTTCGGTCGAAATGACATACTACATTCTTTTCTATAGAGCAACCTGTCGAACCAATTGCTCCAGCGGCCATAGTGAAATAGTCGTCAGGGATCAGGGAAAAGAAAAAGTTAAAATTTAAAAGTAAAAGGTAAAAAATTGCATAATGAATCCTATCCCTTAAAATGCTGATCCCCGACCCCCGAATCCTGAAACCTTTCAGGAAAACAAAGCCAGATTGATTGAGGCGATTTATAGTGAACGAGAAGTATTATAGGATTGTTTTGGGACGTAGGGTAACTCGGCTGGTGCAAACGATGATCTATGCTAATAAGTTCAACCGTTCGATATTCGTGCAGGAAGCTCAAAAAGTGATGTTATTTTTGCACAATTTTGAAGGCGTGATCCGAAGTTGAGTATCTGGTCCGAAATACTCTTGAGTGGTTTATCCGCACTTATCAGCGTAGT
>CAZIED010000163.1:0-5410 GCA_964538525.1 uncultured Pirellulales bacterium
GCGAGGCGACATTCTGGTCTTTACAGCTTATGTGGGGAATAAAATCCAAATCGCCGATGCTACTCTGCGAAGCGGCGCTTCGCTGCGAAGCACGAGGCAGATTATGTGTTTTGATATGGCACAAGACACTTGCCGGTTCGACGTTGGGCATTCCGCCGGGATTTTGAGGAACAGCTACGCCGACGAGCTCAAAGCCCTCGGGCAAAAAAGAGCCGCCATTATTTTTATAAGCCCTAAGGAAAGCCTCTATCGGGGCGAGACTAAAATCCGGCCCTGCCGTCAATTCGACAACTACGCTAAATTTTGATTTGTTTTTTAATACTTCCCTGAGTCTTTTCTGCTGCATCATTCATTGTCACCATAAATATATCTCAGTACGGCATTTCATAAGTTTGCAGACCATCCTGTCATTTCGACCGGAGCGATGCGGAGCATCGCGCAGCGGAGAAATCTGCTTTGGAGAAGTAACTGCCTTCCATGTATAGTCAAATCATTTATGAAACACTGTAGTAGTTAGTTTCTACATACAAGATACTTGTGGAGATAAAATTTGTTCGTCGATCATGACACTTTATCGATCTATCTGCCGTTTCATTTGAGCGGTAATATACCGAATATTCCTGCTTGTATTATAAAGCAACTGTTCCGAATGCTACAAGGTTATTATTTTTAAGCAACCGTCTGATTGTGTTCAGGACAAGGAAAAAATATATTGAACCGCTTGGCAGAGTATTGAATCTCGAGTCTTGACAAAACTATCGGGGAATCGATAGCGGAGCAAAAATATATGAGACTATCGGACTTGACATTGATATGGGCATGTCTTATCATAGGCATATAGCAAACCTCGTTAAGGATGAGTTAAATTATGTCAAACAAAGGATTTACGCATCTTCATCTGCACAGCCAGTACTCACTGCTCGATGGTGCGATAGTTTTTGATGAGCTGATGAAACGCTGCAAGAAACTCGGCATGGATTCTGTTGCCGTTACAGACCACGGCAATCTGTTCGGGGCGGTCGAATTCTATACAAAAGCGCAGGCAGCTCACATTAAGCCGATTATTGGTATCGAGGCTTACGTCGCACCCGGCAGCAGATTTGACAGGACAAAAACGACCATCGCCGACGCAGCGTATCATCTTGTTCTACTGGCGGAAAACAATACTGGTTATCAAAATCTGCTAAAGCTGGCAAGTGCCGGCTATATCGATGGCTTTTATTACAGGCCGAGAATTGACAAGGAAATCCTCGCTGAATTGAATGAAGGTCTTATATGCACTTCAGCCTGTCCGAAAGGCGAGGTTGCGATGGCGCTTTCAAACGGTGACAGCAAAGCAGCCGTCACAGCAGTGGATAGTTTCTTAAAAATATTCGGCACCGACCGATACTTTATCGAAATACAAAGCCACGAAGGTGATAATCCGGATGTCCGTCAGGGTTTAATCGACCTTGCCGGGAAGATGGGGCTTGGCCTGGTTGCAACCAATGATGTGCACTTTCTGCAGGAAGATGACCACGAGGCACACAATTGCCTCTGTGCGATAAGTACCGGTAAGCGTGCTGATTCACCCGATAGGATGATTTATCCGCGGGATGTTTTTCTGAAAAGCCCCCAGCAGATGCGCCAGCTTTTTCCTGATTATGACCGGGCTTGCGATAATACTTTGGCAATCGCCGACCGGTGCAACGTTGAGCTTGACCTGAAAAAGCGCCATGCTCCACGATATGAGCCTCCCGACGGCACAACGGCTGAAGAGTTCCTCACCAAATTATGCTACCAAGGGGCGGAAAAACGTTACGGCAAAATTACCGACCAGATAAAAGACAGGCTCGACCGAGAGCTTGATGTAATAGAGTCTAAGGGATTTGCCAGCTATTTTCTTATCGTGTGGGACTTTTGCAATTACGCCCACGAACATAATATCCCCATCGGTGCAAGAGGAAGTGCCGTGGGGTCGTTGGCTGGATACTGCCTGGGCTTGTGTGATGTTGACCCCATACGATACGACCTGTTGTTTGAGCGATTTATGGACCCGCAGCGTAACGAAATGCCGGACATCGATATCGACATCTGCCAGGTTCATCGGATAAATATAATCGACTACGTCCGCCAGAAATACGGCCACGTCGCGCAGATAATAACTTTCGGAACGATGAAGGCACGCGCGGTTATTCGTGATATATGCAGAGTGCTCGGCGTGCCGCTGGCCGAGGCCGATAGATTAGCAAAGCTGGTTCCATTTTCGCTCGATATGACACTGGATAAAGCATTGGAAACCGAGCCTCAGCTAAAAGATGCCTACCAGCAAAACGAGCAGACAAGAAAGGTAATTGATATATGTAAAAAGCTTGAGGGCCTTACCCGCCACGCTTCGGTGCACGCCGCCGGCGTCGTTATTGCCGATGAGCCTCTTGTAAATTTTGTGCCGCTTTATAAAGCGCCCGGCTCAGACGATGTCATAACCCAGTACGAAGGCCCGGTGGTAGAAAAGGTAGGGCTTTTGAAAATGGACTTTCTGGGTCTTAAAACCCTAAGCGTGCTGGAGCTGGCACGAAAGCTGGTTAAAGATATTCACGATGTTGACATCGACCTCGAAAGGCTCGACCTTGCCGATACAAAAGTGTTTGAGCTTTTTTCGGCCGGCAGGACAAAAGGCGTTTTCCAGTTTGAATCCGACGGCATGCAGAGCATGTTGGTGAAAATGAGGCCGGACAGGCTTGAAGACCTCATCGCCGCCAACGCGCTATATCGGCCTGGGCCGATGACATTGATTCCCGACTATATCGACCGCAAACATGGTGCAAAGTGGCATTTGCCGCACCCAATTATGTCCGAAATTCTCGATGAAACCTACGGCATCATGGTCTATCAGGAACAGGTAATGCAAATCTGTAATCGGCTCGGTGACATCCCGCTTCGGCAGGCTTACGGACTAATCAAGGCGATAAGCAAAAAGAACGCCAAGGTCATAGAAAAAGAAAGGGAAAGATTCATAGCCGGCTGTGTCAATAAGGGCTTAACAGAAAAGCAGGCCCAGCAAATTTTTGAGCTTATCGAGCGATTCGCCGGCTACGGCTTCAATAAGAGTCACTCGACCCGCTATGCCTTCATTGCCTATCAGACCGCCTATATGAAGGCTCATTGGCCTGTCGAATTTATGGCGGCTCTTTTGACCTACGAAATGGGCAACACCGACAAGGTCGTGGACTATATCAATGAATGTAATGAGATGGGCATTGTAGTTTCAGCGCCGGACATCAACGAAAGCGGTGTCAACTTCACGCCCATTTATAAACCAAGCGAGAAAAAAGGTGTAATACGTTTCGGCCTGGCTGCGGTGAAAGGGGTCGGCGAAAAGGCGGTTGAGCAAATAATCGCCGCTCGTGAAAAGATTGGTCGATTCGAGAGCCTCTTTCACTTCTGCGAAAATGTCGATTCCAGAGCGGCCAACAAGCAGACAACCGAAGCCCTTATAAAAGCAGGTGCCTTTGACAGGCTCGGCGGCAACCGCTCTCAAATGATGGCGGGCCTGGAAAAAGCCATGGAAATCGGCTCCAGCCTGCAGGCCGATAGAAGCAGCGGCCAGATGACCTTTTTCGGCCAGGTGAAAAGCGAAGCGGACTATTCGCAAGACCATAAGCAGCTGCCTAATGTTGCTCCTTGGCCGGAGGCACAAATGTTAGCTTATGAAAAAGAGGTCCTCGGCTTTTATGTCACCAGTAATCCGCTCAGCCATCATGCAGAGATAATTAATCTTTATTCGACGCACAATAGCTCTCAGCTGGCTCAGGTTGATGAAGGCAAAACTGTTATAATCGGCGGAATGATAGCCAAAATTAGATTTAACGTGACAAAAACCGGCCGAAACGCCGGGTCAAAAATGGCGGTCTTTATCCTCGAAGATTTGCAGGGACAGGTCGAGGTGGTGATGTTTCCGGATGTCTTGAACCGGTTCAGCGGAGCATTAGTTCAGGATACGGTTGTTTTTGCAAAGGGTAAGCTCGACCGGCGAAGAGAAAAACCCAATATACTGGCAGAGGAGCTTATTACGCTTGAAGAGACGAGAAAAAAATTAGCTGCCAGGGTAAGGATTCGGCTGGCGGCCTCGGATGTTACTGAAGAAAAGGTGGCTGCGATACGAAGCTTATGCCAGCATCATAGAGGGAGAAGCCCTGTTTATGTGTCGGTCAAAACTGATAAAGGCAGAGTTCATGCAGAACTTGATAAGGAGCTTTCCGTCAATCCGGACTTGGACTTTTGCCGAAAGATGCGCCAGCTCGTCGGCGAAGAAAACTTTCAATTGACAAGGTAAATTCGCAAAAAGATTAACAAAAATGTGAAAATTATCTTGAACATTCCGATTTGATTGCTATACTTAGTTTTGCCCTGGTGGGTGAACGTCGGCTACAAGCCGTGTGTTCAAATGGCATGTCCAATTGAACCTAGCCTACTATGGGCTTTATTTTTTTGAGCTCCAATGGATTTGAATCGCTGTACCACTCCCCGTATGGCTTCTTCCTTGTATCATCCAAGTCCATAATCAGCCGGTATCCCGGTGCAAGCAGATGAAAGAATCTATCCTCTCTACGCTCAAACAATCGCTGCAAAGCCCAAAGATAATAGTCTATAACCTGGAGTCCACTATATTGTGAAGGATATGCCGAAAAGATTACTGTTTTGCTTTCAGAACTAATTCCTGTTTTTCTCTCAAAGTTCAATTTTGCTTTTCTGATCGCTTCTTCCAGAGCCTGCTGACGAGCTACTTTGCCTCTTTTGGCAAAGACTATGCGATTCTCTTCAGCGGTATGAAGATTTGCCTTAAAGAGCCTTTTGACAAGGTCATCATAAACGTCATTAGGAGAGATCTTGGACCGCCGGCTCTGCAATAAACGAGCGATTTTAACCAGATACTCCTTCCGTCTTATTGCAACCAATACTTTAGCACCGAATTCCGGCAACACTTTGAAAACTTCCCGCCGCACCTCAGCAAGATCATCATTGGCGTGAAAGCAAAGAGCGGTCTTTTTCTCTTGTGGTTGCATGGATGGGACATCTTTAAAGTATAGGTCTGCGAGTAATTCTGCTCGGAGATTTTCAAGCTTTTGATGTGCTAATTGAGGATCAGGAATGTAAGCCACCCCGACCATAAAAACGCGGGACACCCCTTGCGTGCCTATAATTACATGCCCCCTTTTGTTGAAAAGTGTAAGATCACCCGCTTCATCCACGTAGTAATTGTTTATCGATCGTATCTCTGCCATCTGTACAGGCTCAAAATATGCTTTGACGAATAATCAAATTTATATTATCTATTATGAGGTTATAGCCTGTCAATTTTTATTATCATGAGCGAATTATATAGCGTAGGTTTGTAAAGATTATGTGGCTGCCAAAAGATGAAAGAAAA
>CAZIED010000164.1:0-5399 GCA_964538525.1 uncultured Pirellulales bacterium
GAAATGACAGAGGGTATTTCCTACAGAGCAAAGAGAAATCGCAATTTTGCCTGTTTGTAAGATAGCGTTGAGTGTTGTTGGAATTTTTATTTTAGGACATGCAAATGAGCATAAAGAAGCTGAAAAAAGATGTTTTCGTGAGTTTTGTTGACGACCTTATCCGAACGGTTAAAGTAATAGGCGTGCAGGCTAAGGGAGATAGATTCGATTTTGGACCACTAACATCCGCCAGAGAACTAAGGCTTGATTATGATGTCACTTTGCAGCCACCGAAAAAGTTCTTTCTGCCGCCGGCTGAGACTTTGATTACTTATGAGGTCGGCGATGGTTACAGCTCCCAATACGATTGCGAACAGTTCGTTCTGCTCGGCGTTCATCCGTACGATATGGTCGCAATAAACCAGCTTGATGAGCTTTTCAGGCAGGATAACTATGATAGTCACTATTTTGCCAGACGTGATAGTGCTACAATAATCGCCTGTGACGTGGCTAAACCGTCGAAAAACGTATTTGCCTCGTCCATGGGCACTGCCACTGTCAAGAAAGGGTATGATGTGCTTTTGACCGATATCGGGGATTCATACCTCGCCGAGGCTGCGACAGAGAAAGGGGAGAATATTCTGGCACAAGCTACCGGTGCGAAAGAAGCCGGCAAGGAAGATTTAAAAAAGCGTCAACAGGTGTGGGACAAAAACGAGGTTGGCTTGAACAGGCATCAGTTGCGTTGCAGCTATACGGATTTGCCCAAGCTCCTGGAGCGGGCGTATGACCATCCGGTCTGGGAAGAAAAGGCACAAACATGCTTTAGCTGTGGCTCATGCAATCTGGTCTGCCCTACGTGCTATTGCTTCAATGTTCAAGACGATGTCGGCTGGGACCTTATAACGGGTAAAAGGCAGCGAGCATGGGATGGCTGTCTGCTCGACGGATTCACGAAGGTGGCCGGCGAACACGAGTTTAGAAAGAAACGTTCCGACCGCTTCAGGCACCGTCTCTACCGAAAAGGCAAATATGTGCCGGAAAAGATAGGCAGTGAAATACCGGCCTGTGTTGGCTGCGGACGCTGCATTGATGCCTGTCTGCCGGATATTGCTAACCCCATCAATGTATATAACAGGCTAATTGAGGACCTTGGTATTTGAAATTGGAAACTGGAAACTATTAATTGATAATGCTTTGTAGAAAACACAGTAATCGTCATTTCGAGCGAGCCGCAGGCGAGTCGAGAAATCTGCTTTTTTAATAGATTTCTCCACTTCGCCCCCGTTCTGTCTTCGACAGAAGACACGGGGGCTTCGGTCGAAATGACTTATCATCAATTCTACAAAGCAAATTGATAAGTTTGAATCACCAATTACTATAGCAATATCAGGGAGTAAGAAATTATGGTAACGTGTCAAAGGTGTGCTGCTGAAAAAGATATTTACCTGCCGCGGCTGGTGACCCTCGAAAAAAGGCGGCTGATGAATCCGACGGAGATGTATCTGCGCCTTACACTCGATGATGACGAACTGTTCGATTTTATACCGGGTCAGTTTGTCGAGGTCTCGGTGGCGGGAATTGGAGAAGCGCCTATAACAATCTCTTCTTCGCCGACCCAGAAAGGCTACTTTGAGCTTGTTGTCCGCCGAATCGGCAATGTCACTAATGCAATCCACCGCCTCAGGATCGGGGATAAAGTCGGAATACGTGGCCCTTTCGGTAAGGGTACATACCCCACAGAGGGGTCAAAGGGGAGAAATATCGTGTTTGTGTGCGGCGGAATCGGGCTGGTGCCGCAGCGGTCTTTTGTCAATTATATCCTCGACAATCGAGCCGACTACGGAGAGCTGACTGTCCTATTGGGAACAAAGTGTATGGCGCAGCGGTTCTTCCATTCGGAGCTTGATGCCTGGTCTCACAGGAACGACATAAAATTTATGGAGACGGTGGATGAGGCCGACGACTGCTGGCTTGGTAACGTCGGTGTTGTGACAACAATGATACCGAAAATCGAGATCGAGCTTCGCTCTGCACTTGTATTCATCTGCGGGCCGCCGGTTATGTATAAGTTCGTGTTGCTGGCTTTGAATGAGGCGAAGGTGCCCCATGAGAACATCTTTCTCAATTTAGAGCGAAAGATGAGGTGCGGCGTGGGCAAGTGCGGACACTGCCAAATAAATAACTATTATGTCTGTATAGATGGGCCGGTATTTCGTTATTCGGACCTAAGTATAGCGCCGGAGGCAATCTAAAATGGATAGACCCAGAGTAGCTATTTTTGACTTTGCCTGCTGTGAAGGCTGCCAGCTGCAGATTGTGAACCTCGAAGAGGAGCTGCTTGAGATGGTCGATGCTGTTAATGTCGTTGAGTGGCGTGAGGCGATGAGCGAGCAAAGCCGAGAATACGATATAGCCATTATCGAAGGCTCGGTTACAAGAGCCGAGGACGAAAAACGCCTTGAGATTATAAGAACAAGAGCCAAGATTCTAATAGCTCTCGGCGCCTGCGCCACAATCGGCGGAATCAATAAGCTCAAGAATAACTTTGACCTGGCAGATGTTAAACGATGCGTGTATGGCAAGGCGGCAAATATGCCGCACCTTGACACCGCGCCGACAAAGGCCGTCGATGAGGTGGTGAAGGTGGAATACAAAATCCACGGCTGCCCCATAGACAAAAAAGAGTTCACTTATGTGATTCGCTGTCTGCTTATGGGAAAACGGCCTGAGATACCGGAGTATCCCGTCTGCGTCGAATGCAAGGCTCGCGGCAATCCCTGTCTGTGGGATTATGGGCAGATTTGCCTGGGGCCTATTATAAGAGCAGGGTGCGGTGCAAGATGTCCGTCATCGGGCTTCAGATGTTTCGGCTGCAGGGGATATGTGGATGACCCTAACGTCAACGCAGCTAAAGATGTTATCGAAAGATATGGTTTGAGCGTCGATGCGCTCAAGGGCAAAATGGTTCTTTTTGGAAGCGGTCAGGGTCCAACAAATGCATAATAGCTTAGATATCAATGTTCATCACATAACGCGTGTTGAAGGACATGGCAACGTCGTTGTTAATGTTACTAATGGCAAAATCGAAAAGCTACAGTGGCAGGTGCCGGAGGCACCGAGATTTTTTGAGGCGATGGTAAGGGGCCACAGCTACCAGGATATTCAAACAATTGTCTCGCGAATCTGTGGGATATGCTCCATCACACATTCACTCGCCGCCACAAAGGCGGTGGAATCTGCGCTTGGTTTGAAGGTATCCGAGCAGGCCGACAAGCTCCGAATACTGATGCACTATTCGGAGCAGCTTCAAAGCCATACTCTGCACGTTGGTTACCTTGCTGTCCCTGATTTCTTCGGTGCACCTTCGGTTGTGCCGCTGGTTGCAAGAGCCGAAGACGTTGTTAAGACAGTTGTTAAAGTCCACAGAATTGCCAACGAATGGTCAGACCTTCTCGCAGGAAGAACAACGCATCCTGTAACGCTTATACCGGGAGGGCTTACCCGCACGCCCACTGAACAGCAGCTTCGCCAGTTACAGCAAACGCTTAAGGACACGGTACCAGACTTAAAAAAGATTGCCGATGCGGTTTTAAGCGTGGCAGGAGGCATTCCAAAGTTTGAACGCCCAACCGAATATGTGTCCCTCAAACAGACAAATCCGCCCGCTTATACCTTCTATCACGGCGGCATCACCTCAACCGACAATAAGGGCGATGCCTTGCCGATTGAAAAATGGCACGAAGTGACAAACGAGTATATCGTTGAGCAATCAACGGCTAAGTGGGCAAAATGGCACCGTGACAGCTATGCGGTCGGGGCATTGGCGAGGTTCAATAACAGCGCAGAGCTTCTTTCGCCTATGGGCAAGGATGCGGCGAAGATGTTCGGCCTGAAAAAGGGCTGCTGCAATCCGTATATGAATACGGTGGCACAGCTTGTCGAGTGCTTCCATGTCGTTGAGACGAGCATTGCCCTTATCGACCAGATTTTATCCAAAGGATTGAAGGATGAGAAGATTACAAGTGCTCCGAAGGCCGGTAAAGGCGCCGGCTGCGTTGAGGCGCCTCGCGGCATTCTTTTCCACGAGTACGAATTCGACAAAAAGGGCAATTGCATCGCAGCCGATATTTGCATCCCGACAAATCAGAACCACGCCAATATTCAAAAAGACTTTGAGAAGCTCGTGCCTGAGATAATCGATGAGGGCCAGGATGCCGTCCGCCAAAAACTTGAAATGCTGGTACGTTCGTATGATCCGTGCATATCCTGTTCCACACATATTTTAGACGTGCAGTTTGTCAAATAATTCAAATTCCCTGGCGATGAAAAAGCAAACGCTCGTGCTGGGTTTGGGCAATCCGCTGATGTCGGATGAGGGCATAGGTACGCACCTTATAGAACGCCTTTCCAGACTCGCAGAAGGGTATCCTTGCGTTGATTTTGTAGATGCCGGCACAGGTGGATTAACTATACTGCATCTTCTTGAGGGCAGACGTAAGGCCGTTATTATCGACTGTGCAGATATGGGTGTTGAGCCGGGTCATATTAAGAAGTTCACTCCCGACCAGGCGATAAGTGTAAAAGCCCTTGCTCATTATTCTCTCCACGAGCAGGATCTACTGCAAATCATTGATTTGGCTCGAAGGTTAGGCCGGTACCCGCAAGAGATTGTGATATTCGGCATTCAGCCGGAGGTTGTATCGCTGGGCACAGGACTCAGTAAAGCGCTCGCCGGTAAAGTTGAGCACTACATCTCTGTTGTCTGTCAGGAACTTGATATCGCTCTGTAGAAAAGAGCAGAGGTTGTCATTTCGAGCGAGCCGACCTATTTACAATGATTAATGATTAAGGATAAATGATTAATCATTAATCAATCATCATTAATCATTTTTTACTGCTTCGCCCCCGTTTCTGTCTTCGACAGAAGACACGGGGGCTTCGGTCGAAATGACAATAGGACTTTTCTAAAAAAGCAAATTGAAAGCTGATTAGAGTACCATTTGACATTGCTGTATCTGGACACGGTCTGCTCTGTGTCCGCCAATTCCCATGGTCAATGCGTTGAAAGGATTGATATAGCCCTATTCATTACCCTATTTAGTAAGCTATTACCCCATTGGTTTCCATCTGGCAGACCGGCCAGCCGGTGTGAGCAGCAATTACCTCGTCATTTTCGCTTCCAACCACTTAATCATTAATAATCCATAATCAATGAAAATGGCCGTCGCTGTTTGTGTGGGTCCCAGTTCCTTGAGGTTATTAAATGGGTATGTTGCTCCCAGATGCTTTAGGGGGCAGTCCCCTCGTACTTCGCAGCGAGCCTACTCCGCCGTAGCGGCTGCGAAGGCTGGAAGCGCTGCTTCGCAGAGTAGTATTAGTAAAAGATTGTTTGACAAAGCTCAATAATGTGGTATAAA
>CAZIED010000165.1:0-5304 GCA_964538525.1 uncultured Pirellulales bacterium
GTGATGATTGAATCGCTCTGGGCAATCTCTGAAGGGTCACTGCCTATGTGAACCTGCAGATTCCCCTGAACCGCCTCTGCGCGTGGTACTATCTTGACCAGGTCTCCTGACGGCACAGCGGCATAACCCGACACCTCCAGAACCGATTCCAAAAAACGATAAATCTGACTAAGACGAATCTTGGTGGGCGACATCACCGTAATATTGCCGTGAACACCTTCATCTATTACAAAATTGATTCCCGTCACATCTCCTATAGTTTTCAGCATCGTTCTAATATCAACCTGGTCGAAATTCACCGTTATCAGCTCATCATCCATACCTGCCTTATCAAGTATGGGCAGACTGAAAGCAGAGGACAGAACTTCTGTCCCTTCGGCTTTGCTCAGGGCAGGCTTCTGTCCTCTGTCTTCTGTCCGACCTTGCCCTTTTGCCGACAGGGCAATAGTTCGCTTCCAGGCCTTGGGTGCCTGCGGTTCATCTTGTACAAATTCTGTTTTCTTAACAGACTCATCCTTCTTAATAGTATTAGCGTCTGTAGTTTCTTTAGCGGTATCCACGTTTCTGGTGACAAGATATTGACTAAGGCCGTCGGGATATCCGGTGACGGGCTGCACTTTTTCCTTATCAGTCTTTTGAGAAGCAACCTCCATAGTTTTACGGCTTGGCTCAGGCTGACAGCTTGCAAAATGCAAGGAAAGAATACACAAGAAAACAAAAACGCTGTTCAAGAGCTTTTGCTGTTTTCGCTTGACAGGTTTTATTTGTTTTGCTGATATTCGCATGATTTAACAGCCTTACATTTTAAAATTCAGCGCAAATTAAATGAAAATCTTCTGGCCCTTCCTTCTCGTAACAGCTCAATATTTACAGCCGGTTGTATTCTGGCCTTCTGAAAAACCTGAAAAGCCTTCTGCTGGCTGGTTAGCTGCTGACCGTTAGCAGTACAAATAATGTCACCATCTCTAAGACCAAGCTCCGCAGCCATAGGAATATCTTTCAAGCCTGTTATACGCAGTCCCTCCACCTGGCCATCTACAAAGTAAGGCTCAATCACAGCCTTCCTCAATAGCTCCTGCATGCTATCTACTTTTGACTGACCTTCAGAATCAGCACTTTGAACCGGCACGTCACTTTTTATACCCTCATTTATCTTCTGTTGAACACCCTGGCCGTCAGATAGATTACGAGGCTCAGGATTCTTATCGCTGTGCTGTGAGTTATAGAGCCTCAACATCATTTTCCTTCCATTATGAATCAGAATAACAGCATCGTTCTTTATACTTTCAATCGTAGCGTTAGCTACATTATCACTCGTCTTATATAGGCCGATTTCATTGCTCTTTGTATCCTTTATGACAGCCCGTGAAACCACTTCACTCCCACAGATAGTGCCCAGCAGTACCAAGCCCAGCTCCTGCGAGGCTTGCCGGATTAAACCGTCGGCACTTCCTTCACAGTAAGGCTGGATTTGTACGAATGATGAATCTTTCACACCAAAGATATTCTTTTCGATGATTGCTCGATAATCTCCTGTTTGATTCTGTCTTGAGCCGGTTGATTTCTCTATGATTGTATTTTCATCGCCAGCTGCTGAACTGGGTGTAAACACTTCACCTGGCCGATGCGGTATTATTACTGCATCGACTATTACGTAACCCAACAACAGAACCAAAGCTAATTTACTTACTAATAAAATCTTACGAACGTACAATCTATCACTACCCTTCCTTTGAGCAAAAATTCTGCACCTAAAAATCTATCGACATGCAGATAGGTGAACTTAACTACCTTTAGTGAATTTATTAGGCAAATTTGCGGCAGAGGGTTTGTGAAATGGACATATTATAGGTCTATACAGGTCGGGCCAAAGCTATAGCCATCAGCAAATAACAGGTATTCGCCAGCCCATGAAAAAGAATCGGTGAAAGTAGTGTACCGCTACGGACAAACAACCAGCCCAGAACCAAACCGGGCAGAAATGTCAAGACCGATATAAACTGTCCCTGAATTATTATATGTGCTAATGCAAAACAAGCAGCCGATACGGCTATGCTTATCCATTCGCTAAATCGACATTGCCCCCCTGCCATTGAGCTTGCCAGATTCAGAATATTAGCCTGTAAATAACCTCTGAAAAATACTTCTTCAGCGACCGCTACATAAAAAAACTGATATGATAACCAGCATATCCAGCTTTGATTCTGCGGCAGCACGGGCTTCAAAGGTAATCCAAAACCGTAGGAATTCATTAACCAAAAAAAAGCAAACAAAACCGGGAAGACAACGATGCAGGTCCAGCCAAGAAGTACAAGTGAATTACTAACCTGCTTCATATTTAAACCAATTGCAGGAAACCGGTTTCCCTTGATAATTGCTGGAATAAATGCAGCGGCGACAAACACAGCCGGTGGCACAAACCAGGAATATCCCAAAATTGACCGGAAAGTCAAAATCTTAATAACCAAAACTGTCCCAACCGTCACCAAAACGAGCTCGGTCAATCGTGATGTGTGCCCAGTCAAAAATTGAGCCGACCGTCTGGTCGGCAATCTATCAGCAATACTTATTTGATGGGATGAATTAGACATCTTGAACTTTTGCTTGTTTCCTTTTGTCTCGCAATTTGAGCATTACCATCACAATAGCTAAACCACAATACGGCAGGAAGAATTCGGCAATAGAACCTTCAGCACCATTAGACAAAGAGCAGCCTCCTCCCCCTCCGCCACCGCCATCGCCGCCTTCACTACCGCTGCCATCGGAACCACCCTCATCACTACTGCCGCCAATGAACGGTGTAAAGTGAGTAGTTTTAAACTGCAAAGCATGTAAATTCGAGGTTATCACAAGGTCTTTAACATCCGTTATTCCATCTTGACTAAGAGTGCCGGTAAGCGAATCGTACCAGTATGCCGATGACACTTTACTGGAATCCGAGACGACATACGGTATTGTAATCGTAACCGGCTCGGTAAATGTGATGCCGCTCGGACTAAATTCATACGCAAGAGTAAAGCAATCAACTTCAAATGCAGGTGGGTCGTTGACTTTAGACACGGAAACTGTAACGTCGCATGAATACGCGCCAGCCGGTACAACGACAGATACATCATCTACACTACTTATAGCTCCCGGCTGAGTGCCTACTGTCGCACCTGTGGCAGCCGAGACATCAGCCGATGCAAGTGCGATAGGTGCGGCGCAAGTGCTGCCTGCAAAGTAAATCTCTGGCTTTGCGTTTCGGCTGTCAGTCCACACAAGGTATGGATTGCCACACCCATCTATGCTCATTGTCGGCTCAATCTGAGCAGCATTAGTTCCATCGTCACCGACGAATATATTTGTTAAGGAATCTGAATTTATCTCAGCAAAATACAAATCAGTATCTGCACTGTTACCAGCTTTATTTCGCTCGTCTCGCCAGCATGCAAAAAGCCTTAGATTATCACTTATGCTGCCCCCTACCGCAATCACAGGTTCTGATTGATCGGCACCGGTGCTATCGTCGATAATACTGCTGCCCATCAAAGGATTTGTCGGCAAACCATTAGATGTTGCATAGTATATATCCTCGTTGCCGGATATGTCGTCAACCCAGAGAAAATGCAGGATCAAACCGGATGATTCCACAGCAATAGCAGGTCTCGACTGGTTACTTGCTTTGTTTACGATTGGCACGTTGGTCCATGGACCATTATTGGATGCCGCTCCGTAAATGTCACTTGAGCTATTTCGCAAATCCCTCCATAAACAATAGATCGTGTTGTCTGAGCTGACTGCTAATGCCGGCTCAACCTGATCAGAAATATTGAGGGTTATTTGCGTTAAGGTACTTGTCACAAAACTATTGTTGGATGAGGCTATATATATATCCTGGTTGCCACCTCGATCGTCCTGCCAGACAATATACGCGCGATTAGGAGACTGGTTATCAATTGCAATTTTGGGATTCACTTGATTGTCGTTGGAATCGTTAATTCGCTTTGCAGCCGACCATGTTACGCCGTCGTAAGAAGTTGAAAGATAGATATCCCAGTTTTCTCGCCTGTTGTCCTGCCACACAACATATAACTTATTATTACTATCTACGGCGATAGCCGGATTTAACTGGTCAGCAGAATTATCCGTTATCTTTATAGGTGTGCTGAAATTGTCCGCACCATCCGCAAGTTCGCTAATATAAATATCTCTGCTGCCTGCTTGTCCTGCCTGCCAGACCGTCCATATATTATTACTGCCGTCTCGTACAGTAGCTGGCTTTGCCTCGCCGAGGTAACCCGTGATTGAACCGACCGATTTATTCCTTCCGAACGAACGCATTTCAGTCTTAAAGGAATAAACGTACTCGTTCATTACATTACCTGCAAGGTCAGCCGCGTTGACTTGAACTTGTATCTTTTCATTGAATCTAAACGACTCATTTGATTGATAAGTAAATGCGTAGTCTGATTTCGTACCCGTCCTACGGCTAGTGCCGTACGCAGAGCTATAAGTAGCTGTATTGCCTGCATATACGGTGTTATCGTTGACCTTGATTGCTACCAAATTGGCGTCAACACCTCTGCCCGAATCTACTATGTGCAAGACTATCAGGCTATTCAAAGGTACCTGTATTGAATCGGAAGTCGGCGAATAGTTGGTGACGCTTGGCGGCGATGTATCGGTACCCGTGACAACGATAGTAATCGATTCTGAATCTTGCGATTGACCATCGCTCACAATGAAAGTTACCGAGAAACTACCCGCTTGGCTTTCGCCAGGCGTCCAGCTAAAGGTCTTATCGGCAAATGTCGCACCACCCGGCAAACCCGTCGCTGAATACTGTAATGCGTCACCATCTGGATCGGTGGCGTCAACTGCGAAGTTCAGAGACTGGTTTACATAAACTGATTTATTACCTATTGAGCTTAACACAGGTGCTCTATTAACATTATTTACAGTTATAGTGATTGCTTCGCTGTCTTGTGCCTGGCCGTCACTGGCAATAAACGTGACCTGATATGTTTCAGCCTGATCATAACTCGGCGTCCATGTAAAAGTCTGGCCGGCAAAAGCCGACCCACTCGGCAGACTTGGCACTGTATATGTTATCATTTCGCCGTCGGCGTCACTTGCGCTTACCGAAAAGCTCAACGTATTGTTTTCACTAACTGACTTATTGCCAATAGCAGCAAGCACGGGTGCACGATTAGTATTGCTCACTGTAATAGTAATAGTTTCCGAATCCTGCGCTTGACCATCGCTCACAATGAAAGTTACCGAGAAACTACCCGCTTGACTTTCGCTGGGTGTCCAGCTAAA
>CAZIED010000166.1:0-5291 GCA_964538525.1 uncultured Pirellulales bacterium
TTCGCGATGCTAACGCATCGCTCCAGTCGAAATGACAATTAGTCTTTTCTACAAAGCAAATTAATTTCGTAACAGAATATTACCTAATACTGTTCTAAATATCCAGCAGAACCTTAATATCAACATTTAATGCCTTTGAAATCTTCTCAAGGTTTTCTAGTCCAATGTTCTTTTCACCGCGTTCGATTTGTCCGATATAGGCTCTGTGAAGACCAGCTAAAGATGCAAGTTCTTCCTGTGAAAATCCATGCTCCTCTCGGATTATTCTTATTTTGAAACCAACTTCCTCTTTAATATCGCCCTTCATAAATTTGGATATTATTGATCAATAATAAGTATTCGTCAACGAGATTATAAGTAGCATTTTACAGAGCAGAAATTTAGCGAAGGTCGGGACTATTTATCTACCTAAAGGTAGCATTTTGAAAATGATGGACAGATAGGGTAGGAGATGGGTAGCGTACAGCGTTCAGAGTTTGGGGTATAGGGGATAGCATATGGGGGTTTGGGTCTTGTGTCCCTATTTAGAAGAAATACGCTGCTAATTTATTGAGTTAATAGTCCTTTTGATTAATCGAAAGGACTATTTGCATGCTGAATGGTAATGCCATGTAGCTCATCAAATGCTGCTTAACTTTTCTCTGATTTCCTAATTTCAGTAGAGCGTCACGATATTGGCAATAAAAAGTTAGTTATTTTAACCAATATGGCTTATACAAATATTTTGTTAGTATAGGGTTTACAGTATTTTTTGAAGGCAAAGCGCTAACAACTTCTTCAAAACGGCTTTCTTGGCCTAAAATCTTAAGAATCATTACCAATATTATGAGGTAGTACCAAAATTTCTGATATCCTCCTTCCTGATTCCCTGATAACGTTATATCCTCTGTGACCTAACCTTGCTTTACGCTCATTCTTGCATCAACGGCGATGGGCGTTGTGCCGGGCGGGCCGACCATGTACGGATTTATGTCCATCTCCTGAATCTGCGGAAATTCCGTCACTAACTGCGACAGCCTTTGCAAGCCCTCGGCTATTGCATCAATGTCAACGCCTTCCTGCCCGCGAACGCCTTTTAGAATCTGATATGTCTTTGTGCTGATAAGCATCTGCTTTGCCTCCTCGGCTGTCAAAGGCGCCAGATAAAACGAGACATCTTTAAGCACTTCAACCATTATCCCGCCCATGCCGAACATCATCAGCGGGCCAAAGTGCGGGTCGCGATTCATTCCGAGGATGACCTCTTTTCCGAGCTTGTACATCTTCTCCACGAGCACGCCGAGGATATTTGCGTCCGGCTGCTTTTTTGGTATTCGATACATCATTAAATCGAAAGCGTCCCGCACCGCCTCGGCACTATTCAGGCCGAGCTTGACACCGCCGACATCAGATTTGTGCACAATCTCGGAAGACCAGATTTTTAATACCACAGGGAAACCAATTTGCTCGGCGATATTGACGGCCTGCTCGGGCGTATTTGCGACCGAGCCTTCGGGGGTTTTGAAGCCGTAGGCCTGTAGTATATCCTTTGAGTCGGTTTCACCTAACTCGCGGTCGCCGCGGCGGAGGTGTCTTTCGATGATATTCTCGACCTTTCTTCGATTGACCGGAAAGAGCTTGACTACTCTTTTGGGCCTGTTGCGCCAGCGGACATACTCGGTCATCACTTTAATTGTAGCAACAGCACTATCGAGGGAATCGTAGCAGGGGATTTTGCCGTCACGCAAAATCTTTAATCCTTCCTCAACTTTTTTAGCGCCGAGGAAGCAGGCCAGTACTGGCTTTGCCTGGTTTTTATGCGCTATCTTGACGATTGCTCTTGCGGATTCTGTTGGTTCAGTCATAGCCTGCGGCGTAAGCAGCACAAGGATTATGTCCACATTGGGGTCTTCATAGACAATATCGAGAGCGAGCTCATAACGGTCGGGGAGGGCGTCGCCTAAAATATCGATAGGATTATATAGATTGGAAGCGGGCGGAAGATTTGCTGATAATTGTTTTATCGTTTCATCGGTAAGTTTCGCGAAGGTAAGGTCGTTGGCTTCGATGGCATCGGCGGCCATAATGCCGGGCCCGCCGGCATTTGTTACGACCGCTATGCTCGCTCCAGCCGGCAACGGCTGAAAAGCCATCGCTTGAGCGTAATCAAACTGCCGTTTTATCGAGCTGCAGCGTATGATGCCTGCCCGTGCAAAAGCCGATTCGTAAGCAACTTCGCCACCTGCAAGGCTGCCTGTATGAGAAGAGGCCGCCTTTGCGCCTGCTGCGGAGCTGCCGGCTCTTATCAATAATATGGGTTTTGTGTGGGAAATCAATTCCGCTTGTCTTACGAACTCGTTGCCGCTGGTAATACTTTCAAGATAGCCGGCGATGACTTTCGTGTCGGGATCTTCTCCGAGGGCTTTTATGACATCCAGCTCATCAATGTCTGCCTTGTTGCCTATACTTATGAGCTTACTAAAGCCGATGTCTTGTGCATTGGCCATATCGAGAATAGCTGCCAGAAGTGCCCCGGACTGAGAGACGTAACCTATTACTCCTTCTGCCGGCAGGTCACCGCCGAAGCTGGCGTTTAGTTTGTTTACGGGCGCTATTACACCCAGGCAATTTGGGCCGATGACCCTGATGCCGGCTTGCTTGGCGATTTGAATGATTTGCTCTTCGAGCAGTTTTCCTTCTTTGCCGACCTCTTTAAAGCCGGCGGTGATGATGATGACCGATTTTGCCTTGACCTTTGCGCATTGCTGCATAACATCCGGCACGAATTTAGCCGGCACTACAATAATCACAAGCTCTGGAATCCTGCCGATAGATTCGAGGTCGGGATAGCATTTTAGGCCTTCAATGATGTCGGCATTGGGATTAATCGGGAATATTTTGCCTTTGTAACCTGCCGCGATGAGGTTGGTCAAGATTTCGTAGCCGACTTTGCCTTTCTGGCGGGATGCACCCACTATGGCGATTGATTGCGGATTAAAAAAACTTTTAAGGTCCATAGGACTAAATATACTCTCCAAAGTATCTATTCAGTATCTATTCACGCGAAAGCAAAGCATTATATAATATTTTAAGCCTCGAGTCTTTAAAATTTTCTTGAAATGGAGCGGTTATGTTTAGTATAAGTAATGTGAGGAGCTTTTTACTATTTAGCGCTCTTATACTATGCTAAAAGTTTTTTTGCTCATAAAAATCCGCAGGGAAGAGGAAATTTTTAATTTAATGTAAGAGCCTTAAAACCCGATACTTACATTATTATGGCATATTTAAAAATAAGGCTGTTTTTCTTAAATTACAATCAAACCATTTAATGTTAAACTTTTAACGGAGGACTGTCATGTATAAAAAAGTTATTTATTCAATCTGTCTTATTGTGGTTCTAAGTTTAGCTAATAGTGTCCAGGCAGACACTTTTAGCTTACGGCCCACGCAAGATACGTATGTCTCAAATGACACACAAACTGGACCAACCGCTACTTTTGGCAGTGTAGATGGTATTCATATACGCAACGTGGCGGGCAGACGCAGAGTGGGATACATCCAGTATGATATCTCAGCTCTTAAAAGGCCAGGTCGAGTCTTCTCGAATGTCAGCCTTAGCAATATGGGTTGGGATCGTGGTAATATAAATGTTTACGGTCTTATAGAGGCAGTAGATTCCATCGATGTGGATGCACTTAATTGGAATACCGCACCTGGTGTGAAGAATAATCCAACTCCAGCTCTCGATTCCCCGGTTGCCCTGGACTTTAATGACCTGACCGAGCAGTTGTTGCCGACCTTTAGGGCACCGGCGCGGAATACAAGGGAATCAACCCAGCCAAGCGAGGCATTAGCAAATTTCCTAAACAGCGATAAAGATGGTATTATCGTGTTAGTGTTTGCACCGGCTGCAGTGGGGGAGAACGGGATCATTTTATCGATAAATGACAGTCCGGATAGTGGTACATTGCTTCTGGGCGAATTTAGTGGATTTCCAAAGTCGGCTTATTACCCAAATCCAGCTAATGAAGCGGGGGATATATCTCGCGATGTGGTGCTTAGCTGGACACCGGGAGGCTATGCTGACAAGCATAATGTATTCTTGGGAAAAGTTTTCAACGATGTCAACAACGCCAGCGTAGACAATCATCCGGGAGTGCTGTTCAGTCAAAATCAGGATGCTAACACTTATGAACCTGATACTCTTCTTGATTTCGTTCAGACGTATTACTGGCGGGTCGATGAAGTCAATGCTCCGCCCAATTCCAATTTCTTTTATAAAGGTGAAGTCTGGAGCTTCACTGTTGAGCCTTTCTCATATCCGCTGCCGGCGCCGGGCGGAAGCATCTCCGCCTCAGCTTCAATACCATCCGCTCCGAATATGGGGCCAGAGAAAACCATCGATGGCTCTGGACTCAACGCTCTTGACCAGCACTCAACAACATCGACGGATATGTGGCTAAGCGGCACCGCTGGAACGGAACCAGTATGGATAAAATATAAATTCGATAGCATCTACAAATTAGATAAGATGTGGGTGTGGAACTCCAACCAGGTCCTTGAGCCTATTGTCGGCGTGGGGCTAAACAACGTTACTATCGAATACTCAACCGAAGACGGTAATTGGAAACCATTAAATAATGTGACTAAATTTAATCCGGCTTCCGGCCTGGATAGTTACACTTACAATACCACCGTTAATTTCGGCGGTGTATTAGCACAATACGTCAGGATTACCGCTAATAGTAACTGGGGCGGCCTATTACCTCAATACAGTTTAAGTGAGGTGCGGTTCTTCTACATTCCAGTCCGTGCAAGAGGACCACGGCCGGCTTCCGCAAGTACTGGCGTGGCTCTGGATGCAGAGCTTACTTGGCGACCGGGAAGAGAAGCGGTTTCGCATGAAGTTTATTTAAGCAGCGATAGCAATGCTGTCAGAAGCGGCACGGCCCTTGTCGGTGCAGTTAATACGAACAGCTTTGCTCTCAGTCCTCTTGGGCTTGAATTAGGAAAGAATTACTACTGGAGGGTTAATGAGGTCAATGAGGCCCAGATTCATCCATCTTGGGAAGGCGACCTCTGGAGCTTTACCGCCGCTAACTTTATTGTAGTGGATGACTTTGAATCCTACAACGACCAATGTAACAGGATATACTACAGTTGGAAGGATGGATTGCCCTACGACGCAAATACAGCCTGTGGTGTTCCGGCTTACACCGGCAATGGCACTGCCTCGGCCGTTGGTAATGCTGCTTCTCCGTTTGCTGAGCAGTCAATCGTTCATTTGAGCACGCAGTCGATGCCGCTTGAGT
>CAZIED010000167.1:0-5273 GCA_964538525.1 uncultured Pirellulales bacterium
ACTTCGGGCAGTTCAATCGAATCACGATCGAATCCTTCGCCTTCCTGCGCCGGCGTGATGCCGCCGACATAAATGATCAAGTCCGCATTCGCCGCATGGCTGAGGGCTTCTTCGTAGAGTTCCTGCACTGGACGGGTCGTATCATTATCCTGGCGACTCCACGCCGCAATGCCCCGTTCGGTTCTGGTGGTGATCGGACATCCTTGTGCAAAAGTGACTTCGATGTCCGTCCCGGCCACTTGCTTTATGCCGTTCAGAATTGAGATCGGATGTGAAGCGGACCCGTGGTAATTGCCCTCCAACATGGACGTGGATTTGCCATTGGGCCCAATCACAGCGATCCGTTTGTACTTGGAGCGGTCCAAAGGAAGGATGCCGTCGTTCTTGAGCAGCACCAGGGATTGACGCGCCACCTCCAGGGCCACGCGCCCGTGTTCGGGTCTGTCGTTGTCCTCGATGGTGTATTTCGAATAAGGCACTTTCTCGGCCGGATCGAACATGCCGAGCCGGAAGCGGGTCCACAAGGTGTGATACAACGCCTGGTCAACGTCCTTTTCGGTGAGCAGTCCCTGTTGAACCGCCCGCACCAAAGCGTTGTAATCTCCGCCGCAACAGAGATTGCAGCCGGCCTTCACCGCCGCGGCGGCCGCCTCCTCGGGCGTTTTCGCGTAACGATGCGGGCCCCAGATGTCCCCGATGGCGTCACAATCCGACACAACGTAACCTTCAAATCCCCATTGCTTGCGCAGCAGGTTGTCCAGCAGGAAGGTGCTGGCGCAGCAAGGGACGCCGTTGAGTGCATTGTAGGCGCCCATGACGCCGGCGACGTGCCCCTTGCGCACCGCCATCTCGAACTGCGGCAGATACATTTCATACAAATCGCGTTCCGACGGCTGGGCGTTGAAGCGATGGCGATCCGCTTCCGGGCCGCTGTGCACCGCGTAATGCTTCGCACAGGCCATCGCCAGCATGTAGTCGGGATCGTCGCCCTGAATTCCTTTGATGAACTCCGCGGCGATCACGCCGGACAGATAGGGGTCTTCACCGTAAGTTTCCTGGCCACGCCCCCAGCGAGGATCACGGAAGATGTTGATGTTCGGTGTCCAGAAGGTCAGGCCGGTCCACCATTTGGAATCGCCATTATGCTTGTTGGCGTAGTCGTTGTGCTTGGCGCGGCCTTCGATGCCAATAATGGTTCCTTCCTGACGAAGCAACTGTGGATTCCAGGTGGAGGCCATGCCGACGGGCTCCGGAAACACGGTGGCGATGCCGTTGTTCGCGACGCCGTGCAACGCCTCGTTCCAATAATTATAGGTCGGCAGGCCGAGCCGCTGGATGCCGGGCGCACCGCTCATGCCGCCCTGTAGTTGCCCCACCTTCTCGGCCAGCGACATGCGACGGATCAGATCGTTCGCCCGGGTCCGCAACGGCAGCGATGGGTCGCGCCAGATGGGTGGCTCAGAGATTTCGGGGACCCGACTCGCAGTGGCTGAGAACGGGTCGGCCAGCTCTGAAGCGGTGAAGGCGACAACGGACTCGCCTGCGGCGTTCTTCACCTCGAAGGTGTTGAACTTGGCAGCGTTCTTGCGTGCCTCAAAAGAAACCTTCAGCGGCCCTCGGAGCGAGTCATCGTCATGCTCGACCGCGCCGGTTATATAGCAGACCTTTCTCCCGCCGCCGGCGGTAGCAACGATGTCGAAATCCGTCGCCAGCACGACATCGCCGGAAATCACGTCAAACAACCTTTCTCCCGGCTCGCTCACCAGCGTTTCCACTTCGCCGATAACGATAGTGTATCTGCCCGCAGGCAAATGCGAAATGCTGACTGTGAATTTCTTTCCGTTGATTTCTTCACGAAACGTCGCCGCACTGTTGCCGGCGCCCTCGATTTCGACTGACGCATTGTCCTTCCGATGCGCAAAGTCTCCGCTAATACTCACCTGGTGACCACAAGAATCGCAGGTCTCCTCGGCCGCAAAGGCAGCCGGAACCGAAAGCCATAGACTCGCGATGGACACAACGAACAGAACGGCCAGTGACACGAAAATACTTCTGGTGAATGGAATGGTTATTTGCTCTGTCAGGAACTTTACGATGGCATTTATAAAATTGTGTTTTTTCATGGGTTGCTCCTTATGTAAATGCTAGTTTATAGGATTATTCCGAGTATACCTATACCTATTTGACAACGAAGGCCATATACGAGTGCGGCAGCACGGTGAATGTGAAGGATGTACGCGGTGGTGGGCCAGCTGGGCCACGACCGCCAAACCCGCCAAAGCCGCCAAAGGCGCGACCGACTGCCGGTGCGGGTGTGATGTCTTGGCCGGTAAGCAGGTCGTGAATCTGTGCCGATCACGATATGAGCTTTCCAACGAGTGAACACTTGTTTGTCTCCAAAAACCCCGGGCAGAACGCCCTTGCTGCAGAACACAACAAGGAAGACGACTGTCCAATAGAGCTTATTCTTCAGGCAATCAATATAAATGCACATCCTTGCTCTGTCAGTGGGTGGCCTCTACCGGGACTGTGGCGGCCAGCTCTAGGAAAGGATCGCCGAAGAAGATCCAGGAATAGCCCGCGTCCCCAGAGCAGGTGGTGACCAGCGTCAGGAATCGTGTCTGGGCGGCTATCGGTACGTCCACCTCTCCAACGATGTACTGCTCCGGAGGATAGTGCAGGTGAAGACGAACAACTCCATCCAGAAGGACCCAGGCATCGGCTGCGCTCACTTGAGCGTGAGGCATTTCCTTTGGGATGCCGCACACGGCGGTAAACCGGTCAATCTGGATGTGAGGATTGTCCTGCCGAATCTGGTCCAGGTCGAAGGTGATGCCTGCGTTGGGATGGAGATTCAGGGCCGGATGCCGGGATGTGCCATACTTGATGCCATTGAGCCAAGCCCTATAGGTCTGTTTAGTCATTATTCTAAGGAAATTGCCGCTGTTGGCTGGGCCACCATAGTAGCTTCCTGCCGTCCGAGGGCACTGGGAGAAGAGCAATCCGGTGGAGCTGATCACCACCGGGCCAAAGGCCCCATTGGGCACGAACACGCCGTCAATCCCGCGGAACTGCGGCGACGGCCGGAACTCGTTTCTCTGAGTCCGCCAAATATCGGTGGCTGGATATCTGAATGCCTGGCCGGTCCCCAAGTCGATGCCCCAGTCCAACGTCCCGGTGCCGTGGCCACTGCCTCCGCCCACGATGTCTGCCAGATTCAGTCGTCCCACCGGACCGGAGGGCTGGCTGATCGACGGCAACTGAAGGAGGAAAAGGTCCACCCGAGCAGCCAGCCCGCCTCGAATAGTCCGTCCAGATACGTCAACCACTGCGGCCAGCCCCTCATTCACAACGACCGACATTGTCCGGCCCCATTTGTTGTTGGGGGCGAGAGCCACGTTGATACTCCCTTTCAGAACATGGGCCTCGGTGCTCCCGTCGGAATGTGCGACCACCCCGAATTCCGTACCCAGGTCCGTGATCACGGCCGTGGGCGTTCGTACCTGAAATCCCTTCGGCTGCGGAGAGGCCACAACTGTAAGCCTGCCGTTTTTCAGGGTCACTTCACGTATGCTCTTCAGTTCGATCTGGCAAGGCGCTTCGAGCAGGATGCTCGTCCCCTGGCCCAGTTCCATCTTGGCCACACCTTGGCGCAAATCGCAGCGACCGACGTAGAGCGGTTGGCCTGGACGCGGACTAGCCCCTTTCCACTGAGCCTCACACTCTGCGACCAACGTGCCAATTGCCGGGCCTTGAGCCTTATGAAGGAACAAGTAGAGAGACACCAGAACCAAGGCTCCCAGCACCATGAGCGCCGCAATCAAATGGAAGCGTCGCCCCAAGCGTTTGGAACCGCCCTGACTTCCGCCGCCCGAGAGCGCCTGGATCAGATCCGACTCAGACAATTCCCCGGTCACCTGACTGGAACGCCGGATCACGGCACAGACCAACATGCTATCAACATAGTAATCCCGCACGCGGGGGTCCTCACGCATCGCCTTCTGAAGACGCTCCATCTCATCAGGCTGAATCTTGTCGTCCAGCAGACGCTGCAATAACTCATCCATTTCCGGAAAAGGCGGTGTACTCATACCGAATAGCTCCATTCTGCCAAGGTTCGACGCATACATCGTAACAGCACATTGTTGATTTGGCCGAGAACATGATAGACCTGACGTCTGGATACATGCAGGTATGAGGCAATCTCCTCGATCGAGATGTTGCGCTCATAGCGCATCTTGATGAGCCGCTTGGCCTGATCGTCCAGGAGGGTCTGGCATTTTCGCAGGGCCTTTATACGTACGTCCGTCTCGTCCTGAATAGTGGGTATGTAGTTCATCAATGCCTCGAACAACGAGTCCTCCATCAAGACTCGCTTGCTACGGGCTATGTTTCGACGGTACTCCAGAATCTGATAGCGCATGATTTGGACGGCCCAGGCTGCGAAGTTCGTGCCTGGCTTGAACTGATCGAACTTCCGCCACATCACGATCATCCCATCCTGGAACAGATCGTCCGCGTCGTGCACGTGTGGCACCAAAGTAAGAATATAGGCATATATTTCCTGCTGATGTCGCACAAAGAGCTTCAGGAATTCCAAAGTGCGCTTATCCTGATCCATATCAAATCCATTCTATTTTGGTTACTTTCTCATAATTTACCGGCAAAAACAGCGAAGTGAGATACGAAAAATGCAAAAAAAAGTGAAAAGACCATGCACGCGTCCCTAATGATCCCCCGGCCGTGTTCGAATTGCATTTAACGATTCCCATGAGGAAATCCGCACCGCGACCGCTCGCAGTGGATGCACGTTTTAGATTATATCCGCGCACTTCACCGCTGGTAAGATGAAAAATCTTGCCGGTATTCCGTTTTTCATCTCACTTCTGACACTTCTGAGTAGTATAATAAAAATACGGTATACTATAGAATAAGTAGAATCAGGTTATATAGGCGTTTGGATACCGGTGACCATGGTGTTTGTCAAGAAGGAAGGAGGTGATATATACGCCATCAAATATCGAAATGTATCAATAATTCTTTTTTAATCTTTTTGAAGGAGATTGATTATGTGGACGAAAAAGACAATTTTAATATTATTATTCCTATGTTTGGCGGGTTCGATGCCCAGTTATGCTTATACCGTAGCTGTGCATGAGGACGATTTTGAAGACCGCGAGATAGGCAGCGCTACTGAGGGTTGGCATTGGTATGACAGCGCTGCCTCGCATGTAGGTCAGTATGTGGATTTCGAGGGAAGTATCGTACGGGAA
>CAZIED010000168.1:0-5238 GCA_964538525.1 uncultured Pirellulales bacterium
AAATATGGCTGAAGGATATCTTGAAACAGCGAAGGTTTATCCGACCGAAAAATTAGGTCAATTCAGCATCCTCGATATGCTTGTCTATTTTGAGCAGCACGGAGCGCTGCGGGTCTCAGACCTGCATATCAAAGTCGGCGCACCACCTGCATATCGCATCGACGGCGACCTTATAAAACTCAAAGGTCCGCTCGTAACAGCAGATATTGCAAAATGCCTTATCTACCCGCTTATAAGTGACGACAATTTACGAAAGTTCAACAGCCAGCATAGCGTCGATTGCTCTTACAGGCTGCGTTCGTTGCAGTTCCGAATCAATGTATTCAAAGAAAACGATGGAATAGCCGCAGCTATTCGAGCATTGTCACTGGATATCCCCCAAGTAGAGGATATTGGTTTCCCGAATAATGTGTGGGAGGATATCATCAATCGCAAACACGGCCTGGTGCTTCTTACCGGCATCACCGGCGCCGGCAAATCTACCACCATCGCCTCACTAATCGACAGAATCAGCGAAAAGCAAGCCTGCCGAATCATCACTATCGAGGACCCTATAGAATACATCTACCAGCAGAAATATTCGATTATTTCGCAGCGCGAGGTTGGAAAGGACGTTAAATCCTTCCTTCACGGATTGAAAGAAATGATGCGGGAAGACCCCAACGTAATATTTGTCGGAGAGATGCGCGACCCGGAGACGATTGCTATGACGCTTATGGCCGCCGAGACCGGCCATTTGGTCTTTTCCACCCTTCACACGAGGGACGCAACCGGCACCGTGACGCGAATACTTGACTACTTTGAAGCCGGCAGACAGGCAGAAGTACGAAATCAGCTCTCGCTCGGACTTGCCTACGTCATCAGTCAAAAGCTCCTGCCGAGAAAAGACGGTAAAGGCAGAATTGCAGCGATGGAAATCCTTAATAACAACTACGCCTGCGCCAACCAAATTCGCACCGGCAAGATAGAGCAGCTATATTCACAAATGCAAACAAAGACTCAAGATAAGCCCGATGAAAAAATGATAACCATGGAAAAACATCTGACAATTCTGGTAAAACAGGATAAAATCGATCTGCTTGAGGCTAAAAAATGGGCCAATGACCTTAAAGCCTTCCTTGACTACATGCAGCGGGAATAATGTCGTGATGCGTTGAGCGTGATGCGTAGTGCGTCAAATAAAATGCTAAATCGATTCACGCACGACGCAATACGCACGACGCAATACGATTATATGACCATTCAGTTTAACTGTCCCCATTGCGATGCGCTGATTGCCTTTGACAGCAAACACTGCGGCAAACGTGCCCGATGCCAAACCTGCGGGCAACTTCTAATAATTCCATCAGAAGACTACGAAAAACCCAAAAAAGTCGAGCTTAAAGTTGAAAAAGGGGAGCCTCTGCCCGGCTTCTACCGTGCAGTATTTGTCGATAGCTGGAAGCTATTTATCGACCCGGAAAACACAACCTCAATTGTGTTTGTCATCGCAGCGGTGTGCTTTAAGTTTATTCTTGGCACAGGAATATGCTGCGTGAACTATATCTCGTTCATAGTCGTCTGGGGCTTGCTGCTTGGATTTTACCTAAACATCATTTATGAGACGGCATACGAGATAGATAAGCTGCCGCAAGTTTATCTTGGCACAGGCATAACTTTTTTATGGTACATAATTAAGCCTCTTTTTATTATCTTATGGACTATGGCGCTCGTGGAGACTCCCTTCGTTATTGCCCTCGGCTTATTACAGGGTCCAGCCGTTGACAACTTATGGAAAATTGGATATGGGCCACAGCTAATTCTACAAGCCATATTCATATTCGGCCTATTTCTTTTTCCGATGGCGATATTAACGATAGCGGTCGGCAAGGACATCGCTCTGTTAAGGCCGGATTATGTTTTCAAGCCGATATTTAGAAAACCTGTGCCGTATATGGCAGCAGTGCTACTCCTTATCGCAGCGGGTATCACTGAGATGCAAACCAGGCCGTTTACAGGCGCAAATCTCGTTATAGACGTCGTTTATTTGTTTTTAGATCTTACTGTCCAGGTTATTGCCATCGTTGCGATGCGTGCGATAGGTCTATTCTACCGTCACTATAGCTGTCACTTCGCATGGTAAAGTACCAACTTACAAAAATCTTAAACAAACCTTATCAACAATCTCCTCAATAGTTCCATTGGCAGACCCATAACGTTTGTTAAGCTACCTTCAATCTTTTCGACAAACTCATCACCGGTCTCTTGTATGGCATAAGCGCCTGCTTTATCACGCCAAGATTCGCTTCTGATGTGCTCGGCGATTTGCTGGGCGGTCATCTTCTTCGGGTAAACGGTCGTGGTGTCACTCTCTACCATTTCGATGCCGTCAGTTAGTCTCACAATTGCCAGGCCGGTAATCACCTTATGAGGCTTACTGAATAGCTTCTTCGTAATTTGTTCTGCTTCTCTTGCATCGGCGGACTTTCCAATAATCTCGCCATCAAAATCAACAACCGTATCAGCGCCGATAACCAAACAATCAGGGTGATATTGAGCAACACTTTTTGCCTTGGCCAAAGCTAATTGTTTTGCGTATTCACAGGCCTTGTGCCGCCTGGCTGGAAAGGCTGACTCATCGATATTGGGGGTAATAGAAGTGAATTTACAGCCCGCTTCAGATAACAATTGTTTTCGTCGGGGCGAGGCCGAAGCCAAAATTATATGTATCTTTTGCCGTCTGCACATATATATAGTTTTACTGCTGCAAGCACAAGAATATCTATTATATTTTGTCCAGGCAAAGGATATTTTTCGTCTAATATTTTGGCTGGCCAGAATATGACAAATATAATGCAATAAGAAACCTTATGGACGGTCAAACAAAAAGGCTATGTAGAAGTGCTAAGAAAGGGGATAAAGGTGCTGCCTGTCAGCTATTGAAGATTTACTATGCAGACATCTTTGCGTATTTAAGACGTCTTTGCGGAAGCAAAGACGATGCGGAAGACCTGACACAGCAGACTTTTCTAAAAGTGTGGTCCTCACTGGGCAGTTTCAATGGCCGCAGCAGATTCTCTACCTGGCTTCATCGTATTGCCTACAACACTTACATAGATTGGCAGCGCAGAAATGTCCGCAGCATACAAAGTCGCTCGGACCAATGGTGGCAGGAATGTGTAGATAAAAATCCAGGCCCGTTTGCAAACGTCGTTGAGATCCAATCGGCTCAGCGCCTGTACGAAGCTGTGGACCAGCTCGACGAAGACAAAAAACATATTGTGCATCTTCACTACTACCAGGGACTGTCAATCAGAGAAACTGCCAAAGTTCTGGATATTGCAACCAGTACCGTCAAATATAGACTTCGCGAAGTCTTCAAAATACTTAAAACTAAGATCGATGTTTAAGAAAACAAATTAACCAAAAAAATCCAATAGAAAAAGGAGATTCAATATGAACACGGAAAAGAAAATTGAGCAATATTTGAGAGCCGCTCCAAAGCCGTCAGCACCGGATGACCTGCTAAACAAATTACAGATGGACGTATCCACAGGAGATATTAAAACACAGCGGTCGGCTTTGCGCAAATGGTTCGCTCCTTCCGGTGGTTCAATCTTACCTTGGCGAATAGCCGCCGCAGCGGCAATTGCAATTTTGGTTTTGTTGCCTTTGGCCTACGCCGGCAGCAAGATCATAAAGAGCTATTTCGTCGAGGTTGAGGTCATAGAAACCATAGAAAGTGAGGATGGCAGCATAATCAAAGTCGGCACTGCGTCGGCGATAGTGGTCGAATCCAGTGAACAACCTAATGAAAAAGAGGCTAAAGAGATAGATGAGCTGAGGAAGGCCGGGAAATTTGAGAAAGTTCTTGTGGAAGAGCGTGTTGAGAACGGCATGAGATTCAGCCTGTATAAGGTCAGCTACACCCTGTCAAACGGCAAAGTAATAACGGTCAGTGAAATCGAGGGCGGCTCAATTCCAAACTAATCCAATCAAAAACATCTAAAAGAAACCGGGTGGGGTCGCACAGCCTCACCCGGCGTTCAAGCATAAAGATAATCACGAATAAAAAAGCTATATGTCTTTAAAATCCGCACCAAATACTTCGGCGGTGAATAAATAGACCTCCGTTTCGCCGTCACGCCACGCATTGGCGGCAAGGCCCGCTTTATGTGCACAGCAGTATGAGAGAAATTCTTCTTTACTCCAGCCGGTCTCGGTAGCAACCTGCGGCAAAAAGCAACCCGAAGCACGCCCTTTTTTTATATAGATACCATCAACTCCAAGCCGCAGACTCAATGGGTCGTCCACCCGTCGCAACGGCGACAGAACGGATATCTCGATATCCAATTCATCTAATTCACCAGGTGTTATTGGATCAGCAAAAAACCGTATATCTCTGGTTGCTGAGGCCTTTGTCATCTCTACAACCAGCATTATCAATGGGATTTCAGAAGTAAACTGTCCAATACAGCCCCGCAATCGGTCATTATTCTTCAAAGTTACAAAGCAGCCGCAGTTGACGTTGAGCTCAGGATCATCTGAGGAAGGCTTAGGGATTGGTTTATCTGTTATAACCGCTTCAACAGTGTCACGAGCAACTTTCAGAAGTGTTCGTTTTTGCACGTCATTCATAAAACCTGCCGCCAATCACCATTTAACCAATTACCATTTAACCAACACTCAATGTATCCATTCTATCACAAGAAATCCAACAATCAATACAGCAACAAAGGCAAGAGAGAACCAAATAAAATATTTTTCAATCGCGGGCCTGCTTCTTTCGCTTTCTTTCCTTCAAAACCTCAATCACAGCCGGCAGGATGGAGATTATGATAATCGCAAAAATAGTGAATGTAAAATTCTCTCTGATTATCCTAATATTCCCGAAGAAGAACCCGCCAAAAAGAAAGACCATAATCCAGAGAACACCGCCTATTACATTGTAAGCGAAAAAACGTATATAACCCATCTTGCCGACACCGGCTACAAAAGGGGCAAATGTCCGGACTATCGGCACAAATCTTGCCAATACGATCGTCTTTGCTCCGTATCTTTCATAAAACTTATGCGTGCGGTCTATGTGCTCTTTTTTCAGGAACCATGCGCCCTGCCTTTTCAATATTAATGAGCCGAAGTATTTTCCTATAGCGTAGTTTGCATTATCTCCTAATACTGCTGCGGCAGAGAGAATAATAAACACCCATGCCACGTTAAGAGAACCTACGGCCGCGAATGTTCCCAGCGCAAAAAGCA
>CAZIED010000169.1:0-2321 GCA_964538525.1 uncultured Pirellulales bacterium
CTACGATATGGCCGACAGAAGGGCTTTGGCAGTAGAGTAAGTGAATTAGTTAATTGGTTAATTGGATTTATTACATCCATTAATTCTCTAATTCACTAATTAACTAATCAACTTAGTTAAAAGGCAGATTGTTGTATGTCAAAATTGATTGCTGCTGCGGCGATACGCGGTGCTCATAAGATAGCAAGGCAGGCGGAAGATATTTTAGCGCAAGCTGTCGAGGAAAAGGGGAGCAGCTGCCTTGTGGAGTTTCCCAACACCGGTTATTATTTACCGATTATTTATTCGATGACCGGCCGGGCGGTCGAAAAGCTTGCGGACTTCGAGGAGGTAATGCAGGAAATAAAAGGATTGCTGCCGCCATTGGTTGATGACGAGCTGTGGGTGCCATATCTGGGCCAGGCGCTTGATGCAGGAATGGCTACGCTTTTTGCGGAAGAAATTATTGAGGCGTGTAAGTATTTAATCGGCCCCAGTCCTGTAAACGACATCTGGCTGGGGGCGGCGGACGATGTAATCCTTAGGGAGCGCGGCATCCAGTTTGTTGACGGCACGGCACCGGGATTTGCCGCAGTGGTCGGAGCGGCGCCGGATGTCAAAACAGCCGTTGAGATAGCACGCAAGCTGCAGCAGCGATGTCTTTATGTTTTTATGCACGCACACCATAACGGCACTACATTCGCAGAGCAGCTAATCGAAGGCGGCGTGCAGTTAGGCTGGGAAACGCGATTAGTGCCTTTTGGAAGAGACATTACTTCTGCGGTTTATGCGCTGGGTTTTGCCAGCAGAGCGGCTCTGAGTTTCGGCGGCGTTCAGCCGGGTGACTTCCGCCGAAATCTGCTTTATAACAAAAACAGAATCTTTGCCTTTGTTATGGCGCTTGGTGAAGTCACCGATGAATGGTACGCCAACGCCGCCGGGGCGATTAACTACGGCTTTCCAACCATCGCAGATTCCGATATACCGCAGATTTTGCCGACCGGCGTCTGCACTTATGAGCACGTGGTCTCCAATATCCCGCACGACCGGATTGTGGAAAAGGCGGTGGAGGTTCGCGGCCTGAAGGTAAAGGTAGCAAAAATTCCCATTCCGGTCGCATATAGCCCTGCGTTTGAAGGCGAGCGGATTCGCAAGGAGGATATGCAGTGCGAATTTGGCGGCCAAAGAACGCCGGCGTTTGAGTGGCTGCGTATGCTCGATATGAATGAGGTTGAGGACGGCAAAATAGAGTTAAAAGGAGCGGACATCGATTCGGTCGAGGAGGGAGGGAAACTGCCGATAGGAATAGTGATTGAAGTGGCCGGCAGAAAAATGCAGCCCGATTTTGAGCCTGTGCTCGAACGGCAGATTCATACGTTTATTAATGAGGCTCAGGGCATCTGGCACATGGGCCAGCGTGACATCAGCTGGATTCGCATTTCAAAAGATGCCTTCAAGGCGGGCTTCAGGCTCAAGCACATTGGCTTGCTTTTGCACGCCAAGTATCACGATGAGTATTCGAGCATCATAGATAAGGTGCAGGTAAAAATTTTCACCGATGAAGACCAGGTCACAAAGTTATGCGAGACGGCACGCAAAGTATTTGTTCAGCGTGACATTCGTCTTGCAGGTATGCAGGATGAAGACGTTGATACATTCTATTCCTGCTCGCTGTGCCAGAGTTTTGCGCCGAACCATATCTGCGTGGTTTCGCCGGAAAGGCCGGGCTTGTGCGGGGCGTATAGCTGGCTGGACTGCCGGGCAGCTTATGAGATAACGCCATCCGGGCCAAATCAGCCAATTCCCAAAGGCATCTGTGTTGAGCCGACTATCGGACAATGGGATAAAATTAACGCATTCGTTCTCAAGGAAAGCCATGGCAAAATCGAGCGGATGAGCCAGTATAGTATGATTATTGACCCGATGACGTCCTGCGGCTGCTTTGAGTGTATCGCAGCAGTGCTGCCTTCCACGGGCGGGATAATGATTGTCAATCGCGAGTTCGCCGAGATGACGCCCTGCGGGATGAAGTTTTCGACCCTTGCCGGCACGGTCGGCGGAGGCCAGCAGACGCCGGGCTTCATCGGACATTCAAAACATTACATCGGCTCAAAAAAGTTCATCGCTGCAGAAGGTGGAATCAGACGTATCGTATGGATGCCGACGACACTCAAGGCGGAGATTAAGGATGCCTTCGTTAAAAGGGCTGAAGAGCTTGGCCTTGGTGGTGAGCAGCTCCTTACAAAGATTGCCGATGAGACAACTGCCGCCACAGAAGAACAGGTCCTGGAATTTATTACTAAAGCTGGCCATCCAGTCATTACAATGCAGCCAATGTTTTA
>CAZIED010000169.1:2421-5237 GCA_964538525.1 uncultured Pirellulales bacterium
ATGGCTTTGACCGGACTGGAGATTTTTAAGCTTTTGCCGAAGACCAACTGCAAGAAGTGCGGTATGCCTACTTGTTTGGCTTTTGCTATGGCGCTTGCTCAAAAGCGCGTCAAGCTTGATGACTGCCCTGATGTTTCACAGGAGGCAAGGGACAAGCTCGCGGCAGCAGCGGCCCCTCCGATGCATAAGATTGTATTCGGCAACACCCAAAATCAGGTGCAGGTCGGCCAGGAGACGGTTTTGTTCCGACACGAGGAAAAATTTCACAATCCCACGGTTTTGGCCGTCACGGTCTTGGATAATCTCACCGGCCAGGATTTGAAAAAACGCATCGAAGCTATAAATGCGCTACAGTTTGAGCGAGTAGGGACAAAGATTGGTGTAAAAGGCATAGCATTAGTCAACCAAAGCGGTAAAGCTGATACCTTTGCGCAGGCTGCGGCAGCAGTTATGGAGACAAGTAGTCTCGCTCCAATCCTGGTGACGGATTCGCCCGAAGCGATGGCAGCGGCAGCCGGACAAATCAAGGACGCTCGGCCGCTCCTTGCATCGGCAAAGGCTGATACGGCTCAGGCAATGGCGAAAATCGCCAAAGAAAATAATTGTCCCCTCGTGGCAAAGGCCGAATCCATCGAGACCCTTTCTGAGCTAAGTGAAAAGATTAAGGCTCACGGAGTTGAAGATATAGTTCTTTGTCTGGATATGTGCCGCCTGCGGGATAAACTATATAACTTGACGCGGATGCGTGTGCTGTCGCTTAAGAAAATCTTTCGGCCACTGGGCTATCCGACCATATCATTCATGCCGGATGGCAGCTCTGATAGACAGTTGGCTGCTGCAACCAGCCTTATTTGTAAATATTCGAGTATCATCGTTGTAAATACTATTGAACCGTATGTTGTTTTGCCGATGCTTACATGCGTAATGAATATCTTTACAGACCCGCAAAAGCCCATTCAGGTGGAGCCGAAGGTTTATGCCATCGGAGAGCCAGATGAGAGTTCGCCTTTAATGTTCACGACGAATTTTTCTCTGACTTATTACACAGTGGAATCGGATGTTGAAGCCAGCCGAGTTCCGAGCTATATCCTCGTAGTAGATACCGAGGGCACCAGCGTGCTGACTGCTTATTCGGGTGACAAGCTCAATGAAAAGGTAGTGGCTGATGCCATGGCAAAATTTAACGTGGATAAATTGGTCAGGCACCGAAAGCTGATAATTCCGGGTTATGTAGCGGTTATGAGCGGCAAGCTCGAAGAGGCTACAAACTGGCAGGTCTTGGTTGGCCCAAGAGAAAGCTCCATGCTGCCGAAATATCTGCGTGAGATTTGGAATTAAAAGTGTCTAAAGTGAACTAAAGTGCCTAAAGTGAGCTAAAGTAAAAAATAATTCATAACTTTAGGCACTTTAGTCACTCGCAACTTTAGGCACTTTGATGGTGAATATCGAGGATGCAAGAGAATAAAAATGAAAAGTATACCGTTTGTTTTGAGCCATTTGGTTTAAAAGCCGAGGTTCAAAGCGGGAAAAACCTGCTTGAGGCGGCTCATAAAGCGGGCGTTTATTTAAGCAGCACCTGCGGCGGAGACGGCTTCTGCGGCAAATGCAAGGTAATTATTGAACGGGGTCGGTTTAAAAGCAAGCCCACCACATTACTTACGGCGGATGAAGTAAGCAGAAATTTCGTATTAGCCTGCCGGTGTGAGGTTCTTTCTGATATGGCCGTGACGGTTCCAAAGTTACATGCACTGGAAGGCTCTCAAATACTTATGGATGCAGAGTTCGGAGCTCGGAGCTCAGTATTTGATCCGCTGGTTCGAAGGCTCACACTTGAGATGTTACCACCGACCGTGCAGGACCATACAGCAGATCTTGAGCGTCTGTATATAGCTATACGAAAGCAAGTTAATGCTCCTGTAATGGAAACCGGTCTTGGTGTTCTGCAAAAACTTTCCAAAGTGCTTCGTGAATCGAATTACCGTGTTACGGTGACGGTTGCCCGGCGGGGCGGAATGATGGAGGTTATTGATGTAGCCCCGGCCAGGGGCAGCAAAGGGCATTTTGCGGCGGCTGTTGATACCGGAACGACCACGATTGTGGCACATCTTCTCGATATAAGTGACGGCTCAACGGTTGATACCGAAGCTGCATATAACAGCCAGCTAAATTTCGGTGATGATTACATACGCAGGATTATTTATGCCGAGGAAAATAACGCCTTCGACTTAATGCAAAGCCGAGTCGTGCAGGATGTAAATAATCTTATAACGACTATGTCGGAAAGACAGAAAATCGACCTGCAGGATGTCACCGCCGTTGTTTGCTCCGGCAATACTGCTATGGAGCATTTTCTTTTGGGGCTTGACCCGACGCGAATCCGCAGAGAGCCGTATATCGCCTCGGCCGGCTTTGTGCCGCCGATTCGGGCGGCTGAAATAGGGATACAAATTCATAAGCAGGGTTTATTGTACTGTCTGCCGGCTGTTGCCGCTTATGTGGGTGGTGACATCGTGGCGGGAGTGCTCGCTACGGGCATATATAAAAAAGAGAATATTTCAATTTTTGTTGATATAGGGACAAACGGCGAAGTAGTTCTCGGTAATCACGACTGGCTGGTTTGCGCATCAAGCTCGGCTGGTCCCGCCTTTGAAGGAAGCGGCGTGAAGTTCGGCATGAGGGCAGCTGCCGGTGCCATTGAAAGATTGAGGATTCTGGGGGATGGTTCTATAGAGTTTAAGACCATCGGCGGCATCCCTCCGGTCGGCGTCTGCGGCACTGGACTTCTGGATACAATCGCAGAATTATTTGTCAACGGC
>CAZIED010000170.1:0-5229 GCA_964538525.1 uncultured Pirellulales bacterium
TTAGCAAACACATAGAAACCATCCAAAGTCTCTTTGGCCTAAAACCGAAGATATTTCGAAATACCGAGCTTATATACAATAACCAATTATCCGCTCTCGTCGAATCTATGAGGCATTTCGATGCGATAATTACAGAAGGGGCGGACCACATCCTGGGCTCGAGAAGCCCTAATTTTATTTATCGACCAAAAGACTGCACAAAACTAAAGCTGCTGCTGAAAAACCAATCTCTTAGCAACGATATAGCTTTTAGATTCTCTAACCGTGCCTGGCCGGAATGGCCTTTGACAGCGGAAAAATTCGCCAGATGGATAGGTAACATTAATGGCAATGGAAATGTGGTGAACTTATTTATGGATTATGAGACATTTGGTGAGCATCATTGGGCCGACACAGGCATCTTCGATTTTATGCGGCACCTGCCGGAAGAAATCTTAAAGCATCCCGATAACGGCTTCAAAACCCCAAGTGAGCTCTGTCAATCTTATGAAGCCATCGATACCATTGATGTGCCGCACATCATAAGCTGGGCCGATACCGAACATGACCATTCCGCCTGGCTGGGCAACGCCATGCAATCCAATGCCATACACGATCTGTATAGACTTGAAAAGAAAATTAAACAGACAGGCGATGAAAAAATAATAACAGACTGGCGGAGATTGCAGGTATCAGACCATTTCCACTATATGTGCACAAAGTACCTTGCTAACGGAGATGTGCATAAATATTTTAATCCTTATGAATCGCCTTATGACTCTTATATAAACTTTATGAATGTGCTGGAAAATCTCCAACACCGTTGCGAAAGCCGTATTCCTGAACGGACAATGGTAAATTGAATGCTTCGTTCGTTTTCTGTTTAAGTCAAATCGGTTTTTTTTAGTGCGCGGGTCTTTGAAGGAGCAGAATTGTGCTTACATTACAAAAGTTTAGCCAGGCACAAATTACAGCCCTTCCGACCAAAGATGTACCTATCGAGAACCTGCTGACAAAAGAATGGCTATTGACCAATGAACGCGGCAGCTACGCATCGTCAACGGTCGTAGGGTGCAACACCAGAGGCTACCATGGTCTTCTAATCGGATCTATCAATCCTCCTGCCAACAGGATAATGGCGTTGGCAAATTGCCTTGAGACAGTATCCTGTGACAAGAAAACAATTAATCTCTCAACCTTTGAATTTAGTGATACATTTGCACCCGAAGGTTTTCGATATATAAAGAGATTCCGAAGAGATATAGGTGTGCATTTTGACTATGAATTATCTCCCGCTCCTTCAGAGGCAGTGATTAAACTAACCAAATCTATATATCTCATTCGTGACGTTGATACAGTCGCCATAGTGTATGACTTTACAAATATCAATAATCCCATAGAATTCATCCTGCGACCATTTGTTGGCCTTCGAGATTTTCACACGTTACAAAAATCCTACGCTCCGCTGTGTTCAAGCTGGTCAGACGACGGCTTGCTGGCTGGTTATGATATACCTAACAGCAGCAAATTGTTTTTGTATTGTCCTTATATGAAATTTGAAAATGACCAGCAATGGTGGTTTAACTTCGTCTATCGTATTGAAAAAGAAAGGGGCCAGAATTTTACTGAGGATCTGTGGACACCCGGCTTTTTCAAGTGCCAAATTGACGCACCAACCGAAGTGGTTTTCTGGGCCAATCTTAGCCTTTCTGCAACGAATAACATATCTGAGCAATTAAAGAATGCCGATATTGACTTAATAAAAGAAGATTTACGCGGATACCAAAATTCAATAATTGCACCGGCAAAAACCAGAGACCAAAAACTCGAGATGCTTTATTTAGCCGCTGAGCAATTTGTTGTCAAACGCCAAAGGAACCACGATGACATTACTACCATTTTGGCAGGTTTTCCATGGTTCGTAGATTGGGGCAGAGATGCCTTTATTTCACTGCCGGGCTTACTACTCTCAACCGGCAGGTTCGAGGAGGCAAAATCGGTTTTAACCACTTTCGCCCATGCAGCAGACCAGGGCATGATTCCTAATCGGTTCGATGACCACAGCGACACCGCTCATTTTAACAGTATCGATGCCTCGTTATGGTTTATCAATGCAGCGTTCCAATATCTCCATACCTCTTTCGACTCAAAAACCTTCACCCAGGAGCTCCTGCCTGTCATCCGCTGGATTATAGATTCCTACCAAAAAGGTGCTCGTTTTGACATTCATGCCGACGATGACGGCCTCATAACCGCAGGCAATTACAATACTCAGCTTACATGGATGGATGCCAAGTATAACGGAGTCGCCTTCACCCCCCGGCATGGAAAAGCAGTTGAGGTGAACGCTTTGTGGCATAATGCCCTTTGTCTTTTGACTCAATTTTATTCAGAACGGCATGCTGAAAATGCAAAGCTTTATAAATCAATGGCTGAGCAGGCTGGTGTTAGTTTCTGTAAATTATTTTGGAACGAGGCACTCGGCTATTTAAATGACTGCATCCTGCCGGATGGTTCGGCTGACTTTAGCCTTCGACCAAACCAAATTTTTGCCGTTTCACTGCCCTTTCCCCCGCCCCTTTCTTTAGACCAACAAAAATCAGTTGTAGGAGCGGTACAAAAGGAATTGTTAACACCGTATGGCCTTCGTACCTTAAATATCAACCATAAATACTATCGAGGGACATGCACAGGTCCGCTGAAAGAGCGAGACGAAGCTTATCATCAGGGCACAGTTTGGCCTTATTTGATTGGGCCGTTTGTTGAGGCATATTTGAAGGTTAATAAATTCAGCCGAGAAAGCAAAAAGAAAGCAGATGAATTTATTCAGCCATTATTACAGCACTTAACCGAAGATTGCTGTCTCGGCCAGATAAGCGAGATTTTCGACGGTGACGCTCCTCATAAGCCCCGGGGATGCATTGCCCAGGCATGGAGCGTGGCAGAATTAATCAGAGCGTATCAGCTAATCCATAGCTAACAGGAATAGAAACTTGAGCCAGCGATTAAAAACGACTTTTAAACTCGAAAAGTCCGATAATATTCTTTCTTTATATCTTTAATAAGATAAATGTGAAAGAATTTATAATTTCTCATCCCAAACATCTATTTTTCTTCTTTACTTACATTACTAAACAGTCATAATAACCTTTTGTTATAATCTTTATTTATTGCTAAATTTTAAAAGGAAGGGATGCTTTTTGACCAAATCAAGGATACATTTTTGAAAGGAGGACAAAGATGTTCCGTAATGAAGACAATATAAAATCATCAGCTCGGCCACTATTAACAACATCGGTGCTTTTATGTCTTGGATTACTTGTATGTGGCTGCGCAACGCTTTATGTCCAACCAGCAGAAGTACACGGAGATTCACTATCTTTTGTCGTGGCAGTGGATAAGCCACGTACACCCAATGGTATTGCCATCGTTGGTTTACCACCAAAAACGATAGGAATTAATATTAAGAAAGAGGGGAAATTAATCGAAGCGATGAATGTAAATCTCTATAACGGCCAATATAGGCACACATTCGATAATGTTGAAGAAGACTACGAGTATATCGTAGAGCCTCGCTCCTCCGTCGCCTTCGAAGTAGGTCTTGGCGATGGGCCATACAAGCTACCCAATCTGCCATCTTCCAGGACTACTGACACTTCTAATTATCAAAAGGGATACAGACGCGCACTCGAATGCAGGAACGGAGAAGTGCGAGACTTTCGCATCGCTATTGATTTATATCACCTGTCACCAGCAGAAAGAAATAAATTTCTTATGGGTTTCCGAGGCGCATACATCAAGGCAAACGATATGGCACGCGGCGAAAAGAATACGGAAATCTTGAAGCAGTCAATTTCAGGAAAAGTTTATGAACAAGCTCTTGAAATAGGCAAAAAACACGCAAAAAAAGAGGTCACCGACGAATTTGTGCAATCTACAATCGGTCGAAGTCTCGGTTTGGGCGGCTTTGAGCTTGGATGGAAAGCCGGCTACATCGATGGTTCCGTTCAGGAGGAAATGAGCAAGAAAAAAGACGTTGACAAAGAAAATTTATACCAAGAAGCGGAGACGTCGTACAATCTTCTTAAAAAAGCTCAAAAATAATTAAAATTCTTTAGCCATCTGTTTTGCTTTTTCGACAGCCTGTATCTTTTTTTGCTCGGCAATATCAGCACCTGCAAGAGTTGGCTCAACAACTACTGAGCGGATATCAGACAAGCCAATAAATCCCAATATAAGCTCAAGATAGTTCTTTTGCATATCAAAGGCCTTGCTCGCTTCGGTCACATACTCACCGCCTCGTGCGTAAGCGATAAAGACCGGCTTATCTCTTACAAGTCCTTCGTAGCTGCCATCCCGCCTGACGTTGAATGTATAACCAGGCTGGACAATGATGTCTATGTATTGTTTCAGGCGATAAGGAATCGAAAAATTCCACATCGGCACAGCTAATACATACTTATCCACAGACTTGAATTTTTCTATTACAGAAACGATTTGTCCCCATATTTGGCGGTCTTTTTCGGTATGCTCTTGAGTACGCATAACTTTATATTTTGCTGTCACCGCCGGCAAATCAAAAGCCGGCAGCTTTTCCAGGAAAAGGTCCATAGTTTCGATCTTATCTTTCGGATGGCTTTTGCGATAGGATTCAATAAACGCATCGGCTACCGCAACCGAGTAAGAACGGCCCGTTTGAGGCGAGGCTTTAATGTATAAAATTGTGCTCATAACGCTTACCTCCTTGTGAAGATTTTATTGAAGGTTAAAACAATTAATGCACTCTTTAATTACTCCTTAGTATATTAAATCTTCTTTGGCTTAGCCTTTTTTGATACTTCTATGATTGCATCCAACTTTTGAATTACATCGGGATCAATTTTTTCCTTTGGGACCAAAGATGCTAATATATGGTAGGCATTCTTACGAAGAAGATTAGGTAAGCCCAGTTTCTCAAAATACTTCTCAAAAAGTGGATCAAGAAAATCATCTGTGGCTTTGATATCAGGAGACCAAGGATCAAATTTACGTAATGTTTTTAGAGCTTTCGTAAGTTCTTCTATTGTTTCTTTCATCAACCTTTCCCGCCCTCTGGCTTCGGCTTGCCCAAAAAGATTATCCGGCAAGTCATAACGGGCATAAGCCATGAGTACCTCTTCCAAACAGAAATAGTTTTCAATTTCTCGTTTCTGCCACTGATATCCCTCGGCACCAATATCGTCCGGCAAAAATTCTTCCAGCCTATCAAAG
>CAZIED010000171.1:0-5150 GCA_964538525.1 uncultured Pirellulales bacterium
ACGAGCTTTGCAGCCGGCCGCAATAGAGCGGGTTATTCGGATAGGCTCTTAATACTATTCACCAATTACTAACGACTTATTTTTGGAAAATTCAAGACAGCCCTTCGACGGTTCGACTTCGCTCACCGCAGGCTTTGCTCAGGACTTAAAATTTAATACGGCGAAGTCGCCATGGTATTTCTTCGCCGCTGCATCGTAAGCCTTTGCAGCGTCAATCTCATCCTTAAAATAACCTGCGTGTAAGGTCTTTTTATTATAACTCAAGTGAGCACGCCATCTCTGCTTTGATTTCTCCCATGTTACCCCTCGATATTTTGAGTATGCATTTCTCTTTGTGTGACGAGCGTTTTGGTTATTTTGGGCTGGGGTCGCAGGGCGAAGGTTGGCCTTTCTATTGTCCAGTCCGTTGCCATTGATGTGATCGACATAATAGCTGTCAGGCACTTCGATGATAACACGGTGCATGCGTATGTCCCTGCGTGTATTTGTGATTTCGCACCACTTAGCCCTGATTGCATAAAATGTAGTGTTACCTTTGGCGGCATACCAACTGAATTTACTCAGTCGCTCGTAGTCGTCGTGATCAACAATTGCGAATTTGCCCTGCGAAAGGGCAATACGCCGAAAGGCGTAGCCAAACCGCAACCGCCGATACAAAAGCACAAGCCAAACTATCGGCCTCTCCACCCAATTTGGAATGTTGATTGTAATCTTGATGACTTTCCTTCCGTTTCATCTGCCATCCGTCTTCCGTCCTCCGTCATCTTTCCTTCCTCTATAATTGGGCTGAACTGGCGCGTTTGATGCGAAAATTCGTGAACAAATAAAAAGAGCCGGTGACGTAAGTGACCAGCTATAATGAAGTAAAAAAATTTTTAGAATTTCGGTTTTTTCTTTCGGACTACCGGCGCATTTGATTGAACAAAAACAGGGAGCAGTAGTCAGGGATCAGGGATCGGGGATCGGGGATCAGGGGTCAGGGTTTAGACTCCGGCAGCGGCCTCCGCATTAATCTTCTTCTTTTTTCTTTCCGTAGGCGGCGACCACCTGCTGCTGGATGTTGGGCGGCACTATCTCATAATGGCTCAACGTCATCGAGTAGCTGCCGCGACCGCCGGTGACACTTTTTAGCTGGCTGTTGTACTGCGTGACCTCGGATAGAGGCACCGTAGCTTTAATAACAATGAAATTGCCCGGCAGCATATCTTGGCCGAGCACTCGTCCGCGTTTCGAGGCCAAATCCCCGGCTATATCGCCAACATTTTCTGCAGGGATTGTGATTTCTATATTCACTATCGGCTCCAGCAGGACCGGTTTGGCTTTTTGCAAGGCGTCGATAAACGCACCTCTGCCCGCCGCACGGAAGGCCACTTCTTTGGAATCAACAGGGTGGTGCTTGCCGTCGGTGACCGAGACCTTGATGTCCTGCATGGGAAAACCTGCTATGAAGCCGTTTTGCATCACTTCGTTGACGCCTTTATAGACAGCCGGCTCATATTGGCCTGGAATCGTGCCGCCATAAATATCCCAGCTATATTGCAGCGGCGGGTCGGAGTTTCGTTCAGCCGGTTCGACGCTTAGATAGACCTCGCCGAATTGGCCTGCGCCGCCGGTTTGCTTTTTATGTCTGTAGTGACCGTCCGCCTTGAGAGTGATTGTCTCGCGGTACGGAATCTTCGGCTCTTTTGTATTTATCGACAGCTTAAAGCGGTTTTGCATCTTCTCTAACATTATGCGCAGATGCAAGTCACCAAGTCCGCTGGCGACTAATTCTTTGGTCTGCATGTCTCTGCTGACCTTAAAGCATGGGTCTTCATCGCAGAGTTTGTCAAGAGCGGAGCCGATTTTTTGCTCATCTCCTCTTGTGGCTGGCTCCATGGCCAATGAAAACATCGGTTCAGGAACGGCCGGCACTACGAATTTACCGGCCGCCCTGCCGTCGTGGACGAGGTCGCCGATACTCAGCTCCTCTATTTTGGCAAGAGTGACAATGTCACCTGCAAGGCCTTCGTCGATTTCCTTGTTTTCGCCGCCGAGTGATTTCAGGATGTGGCCCGGGCGAACGCCTTTTTTCTCGTCGTTTCGCAGCAGATTAGTATCTGATTTGAGTGTGCCGCTGAAGATACGAATGGTAGAGTACTTCATATTGGAGCGCGGCTCGAAGCTGACACGGAATACCACACCTGCAAGCGGGCCGGCGGGGTCAGCCTTTATTTCCGTCACTTTGTCACCATCCTTAAGCTGCGGTGGTGCCGCCTGTACGGGTGACGGTGTATATTTTACAATTATGTCCAGAAGCTCCGTGATGCCGACTTCCTTGCGGGCGTCGGTAAAAACTATCGGTACGAGCGTTCCGGTCAACAGAGCCTCAACGAATACAGAGGCTATTTTTTCAGCAGGGACATCTTCCCCGCCGAGATAAAGCTCCATTAGCTGGTCATTGGCTTCGATTACGCTTTCGATTAGCTTGGTATGTGCTTCAGCTACGCTCATTACGGGTGACTGGCCGGAATTATTATTGATACAGTCAATGACTGATGCTTTGTTTGCGGCGGGCAGGTTTGCACAGTGACAATGAGAGCCGAATGTTTCGCAAATATTTTTCAATAGCTCAGGGTAATCTACATTTTCTGCATCCATTTTGTTTATAACTATCAGCCGAGGTTTATTTGCCTCTGTGGCCAGCTTGAATAGTTTTCGGGTGTTTGTTTCAATCCCGGCTGGGGCACCGATTACGACTACGGCAGTTTCGGCAGCCGGTATGGCTTTGATGGCCGGGCCAATAAAGTCCGGATAGCCTGGAGTATCGATTATATTGATTAGCTTGCCGTTGTACTCGGTATAAACTACGGAAGATTTAATAGAGTGCTGATGCTCTTTTTCTTCGTCGTAGTAATCGCAGATGCTGGTTTTATCATCAACGCTTCCCAGGCGGCTGGTTACGCCGGTTTTATGCAGGATGGCTTCAGCCAGAGAGGTTTTACCGCTGCTGCCATGTCCTAATAACACAATGTTGCGAATGTCGCTGGTACTGGTCACTTTTACACCTCAAAAACCTATTTTAAATTATAGTTTAGTTTAGATTTTATTAAACGAATAATAATATCGAATTGAGGGATAAATAACAAGGAATTTTTATTGTTGTTTTAATAATTGATCAGAAGCTCGTACTGATTTGTGTAGGCTGGTAGAAGCAGCGGTGTGATTTTGCAGTCTTTGCACGACCAGTGAAGTAGAATTTTCTGGTCTTCGCTCGGCAGATTATTCGGAGCATAAGGCTGGCGTATAAATTTGTCAACGCAACAGGCTGGATAACCAAATAGAAATCCTTCGAATCGCTGCGTATGGGCGGATTTGTCTATAGGAGTATTCGCAAAGTGCTGTTCATACAATTGAATATAGCCGGGTAATCGGCTGAAAATAGTCTCAAAAACTTCATCGCCAGTTTTGACGGTGCGCCGGATTTGCTTAGTGAGAAGTCCCATTTGCTGCAATAATTCAAGACCATTATCGTCTAAAGGTTTTTCCCACCTGCTCAGAGGTTTGATTCCTTCACAGGTAAGAAGTGCCAGATAGACAAGCTCAAAGTCGATTTCCTTTAGCATTTTGATACAGGTTATGTAATTCATTCGGAATCTTGCAGCCATTTTTCAACAAATTCGGTGAGGTCTTCGATGTCCACTTTGCAGTCCTTATTCAGGTCGCTTGAAAGATATATAGTTCCTAAATCGCCGCAACGCCGGGGCATTTCGAGGATTTTTACTAAAAGCGGCACATTGAGTCTATTTTTCCCGTGAACATTGCCTGAGAAGCTAAAAGAGCCGTGACGCATATAGTGACATACGATGCCAGGCACTTCTATAGAAAGGCCGAGCCTCGGATTTGATACCTGCCAGTAGCCCATATTGACAGTCTGGCCGCATACATCGCAAATCTCAATGCCTCTTTGGAAGAATTGCGCCTTGTATGGCTCATTTACAGCAGGTACATTTGGCTCACATACCGGCAGGGCATCGAATACATCTGCACATTGCTTGGCAAGCTCTATGCCGTCGAAAAGCAGGTCATTATCCTGGTCTGCGTTGTGCAAATTATACCATGCTGCTAATTCTTCATTGTCGGTTAAAAAATCCCCATCAAAATCGCTTGCTTCTAAAGACAGTTGATGCTCGTTGGGTTCGTAAGGAAAGTGAGTCTCAAGCACCATCATCAATCTCGGTATGTCAACTCGACCGTGATGAACACTGCCGAGACAGTCGAATGAACCGTGCTCCATGTAATGAATCGCCAAATCCGGCAGAAATGTCTCATCTAACGCATCGTTGGGATCAGGAAACCGAAGGTTGAGCTCAGGATCAATTATTTCCCAGCCGCCCATGTGAATCACTTGGCCACATACATCACAAAACTCGACGCCTCTAAGTGCGTGCTGTATTTTATATGGACGATTTGGTATCGGCATCATGGTACCGGGAATATATGATGGCAGCTCGTTGATGACTGTAGCACAGCGTTGGGCCAATTCCACACCGTCGGGCGTTTGGTTGCGATTTTGGTCGGCTGTGTATGGCTGATACCCGATAGCAATTTCTTCTTTGTTGCTAAGCAAGTCTGCATCCGCATCTTGACTGACTTGTAGCTGATGGTTATCAGGTGAGTATCCGGCGAGAGCTTTATTTAGACTCGTCCCGAGCGAAACCGAGGGATTTGTACCGGCTGCGAATGCAATCGCCGCTGCGGCACCGGCTGTGATTACTCGTCTGGATACATTAGAAGAATGAAAATCAAAATGCAAAAAGCAAAATGCAAAATTAAGGAAGTCGTTGCCCCCGTGTCTTCTTGTCGGAGACAAGATGGGGGGTAACTCCATAAATTTAATTTTTAATTTTTGATTTTTGCCCTTTATATGTGCTCTTCTCAGTCTTCTCATTTTTCCTCCTAAAAGCGTCATCTGATAAAAATTATATCAAATCAGCTGATTCCTGTCCATAAATCTGGCTGTATTTTTAAATAGATTCTGAAAAACAACCGATTTAGGCGTATGTAAAAACGAAAAATTTTTCTTGCAATTAAGGTCGCTGATTTAATATAAATAGATTAAGAGCCTATCCGAATAACCGGGTCATTATGAGGCCGAGCGAAAAGTTCGA
>CAZIED010000172.1:0-5114 GCA_964538525.1 uncultured Pirellulales bacterium
TTGTTCGTTGTTCATTGTTCGTTGTTCATTGTTCGTTGTTCATTGTTCGTTGTTCGTTGTCGATGGACACAGAACTACGAACTCTGAACAATCGGCAGAGATTTGCGTTTATAGTTTTTCTTGATGAAATTTATTGGGAAATACGCAGCACAATTTTTCCAAATTGTTGTCCCTTTTCCATTTTACCCATCGCCTGTGCTGCATCCTCAAGTGACATTACGGAATCTATGACAGGCCTTAGTTTGGCTGTCGAGACTGCTTTTAGCATTTGTCTAAAATCTTCGTTAGAGCCCATTGTTGAACCTAAAATCGTGAGCTGATTCCAGTAAAGAGCTTGCAGATTGGTCTTGGCTGATGACCCACCGGTGACACCGCACAAAACTATCCGTCCGCCTTTTGTAACGATAGATATGTTTGTCTCCCAGGTTGCAGCCCCAACAGAGTCAATAACTACATCAACACCTCTACCTTCAGTTTTCTCTTTGATAGTCTTAACCGGATCGGTGTCGGTTTTGTAGTTGATTGTATGGTTTGCCCCCATTTCCATTGCTCTTGAGAGCTTCTCATCGGACGACGATGTAACTATCACCTCGGCGCCAGCCAGTTTGGCTAACTGCAGACAAGCAAGGGCAGCACCACCACCAATACCATGAATTAATACTGTCTCTCCGGTCTTTAGTTCGGCTCGGCTAAAAAGCATTCGCCACGCGGTTTGGAAGGTAAGGCCAAGTGCTGCTGCCTCGTCGAAATTCAGGTATTTGGGTTTTGGCCACAGGTTGTAAAAAGGCACGGCAGCTCTCTGGGCGAATGTGCCGGGTCTGGCCATGCCAACAATTCCAAATGATACACATTCGCTCTGCTGGCCTCTTCTACAATATTCACAGCAGCCGCAGCTTAAGCCGGGATTTAAAATCACTTCGTCCCCAACCTTTATACCGTATGTGCTGGACCCTGTCTTAATAACAACGCCGGCTGCGTCCGAACCCAAAACGTGCGGCATCGCAAGCTGTAAACCCGGCCTTCCCTTCCTCACCCAAATGTCGAGATGATTCAATGCAGCAGAGCGAACATCCAAAATAACTTCGCCTTCACGTAGTTCTGGGTCTGGAATATCTTCGACTCTTAAACACTCTAAGCCACCGTGCTCATGAATAACTACGGCTTTCATTTCATAACTCCTTGTAATTCAAACTGACCGAACTTGCTACGGCTTGGCCTTGGCCAAGACGAGTTCGAATTGTCATACCAGCATAGGCGGGTGTCCATTTAACGTATTGTGAATCCAGAGGTTACCGTCCTGCTTCATCTTCTGTATTATTTCAATCCGAGGGTCTCTTCAAGGCCGAAGATGATATTCATATTCTGGATTGCCTGGCCGGATGCGCCCTTTACGAGATTGTCAATAGCAGAAAAGCACACAATCATGCCTTTAACGAAAATCGGGAAGATATGGCAATAATTCGTCCCAGCCACGTCCTTGACCCCCGGAGCATCTTTGCGTATTTGCACAAAAGGCTCATTTACGTAGAATCTCTCATATAGCCTGGCTAATTGCTTGCTGTCGATTTTGCCCTTGGGCTGACAATAGACCGTCGATAAGATTCCTCTGTCAAAAGGCCCTGCGTGAGGCTGGAAGAGTATTTGGACATCGGTCCCAGCGATTTGGCTGGCAATCTGCTCCATCTCCGGAGCATGGCGGTGTGAGCCGATGCCATAAGCGAACAGATTCTCATTCATATTGGGAAAATGAAATTTGTTAGATGGATTTTTGCCGGCTCCTGATATGCCGGTCACCGCATTTACGATTATCGAATCCATCTCAGTAAGCCCCTCTTTCAGCAGCGGTGCAATAGCTAATACCGCCCCTGTCGGGAAACAGCCCGGATTTGCCACCAAATCAACGCCCTGTATCTGCTTACGGAATAGCTCCGGCAGTCCATAAACTGCTTTAGCGAGATTGTTGGTATCCGTGTGCTTGACCTGATAGAATTTTTCATAAACCGCTGCACTTTTTAGCCGATAGTCGGCACTGAAGTCAATAACCTTCAGCCCTGCGTCCAAGAGCTTCGGCACAAAGCCCATAGAGATTTTATGCGGCAGACAGCAAAGAGCAGCATCGGCAAGGTCTGTGAGCTTATCCAAATCAAGCGGCTCAATTTGAAGATTGCATCGGCCTTTAAATTGCGGGAAGACATCCGCTGTTTCCCCGCATTCTTCAGGCAGGGCGGTTAGATAAACCAGCTCCGCTTGATTATGGCGTAAAAGAATCTCAATTGATTCGGCTCCTGTATAGCCGCTTGCACCAATAACAGCTACTCGTACCATAGGTTACCTTAGAGAATGAATAATACGGCACAGAAAGACTAAAATCTTGTGTCTTGAGTCTTGGGTCTTGTGTCTGGATTTAACGTTTTGAGAACTGGAATCTGCGTCTTGCACCAGATTGGCCCGGCTTTTTCCTTTCCACCATTCTCGGATCGCGTGTGAGGTGTCCGCCATCATGCAACGGCTGGTTAAAGCTTTCGTCGTAGTTTCTTAATGCCCGTGCAATTCCCAAACGTGTGGCGCCGGATTGCCCTGTGATTCCGCCGCCTTTGACATTGACAAATACATCAAACGATTTTTCTGCCTTGACCGTTTGGAGCGGGGCTACCACCTCATGCCGGTCCTGTTCGCGCTTAAAATAATCGTTAAGCTCTTTTTTGTTGATAAGCAATTTTCCATCACCGGGTTTGATTCTGACTCTCGCTACGGAGCTTTTCCTTCTGCCGAGGCCCCACCAGAAACCTCCCTTTGGCTCGTTGACAGCACCCGATGCCGGCTTGGGTTGAATTTTTTCATTTCCTTTGATAGCAGGATTAATTGTTATGTTCTCTGCCATATTTTGTGTTCTTTCTTAGAATTAAAATAGCTCTATCTTTTCGGGTTGTTGGGCCTGGTGATTGTGTTCCGGGCCGCGATAAATCTTCAATTTTTTCAGCATATTTCTGCCGAGCGCGCTTTTCGGCAGCATTCGTTTTACGGCCAGCTCTACCACTTTTTCAGGCTTTTTGGCCATCATTTCGGCAAAACTGACGTATTTATGTCCCCTGGGATGATGCGTGTAATAATCGTACTCTTTGGCTTTTGCCTTTTTGCCGGTCACTTTTATTTTATCAGCGTTCACTACAATCACGTGATCGCCGGTATCAACATGAGGGGTATATGTGGGCTTATCTTTTCCCATAAGTATCGGCGCGATTTTGGCGGCCATTCGGCCGAGGATAGCCCCCTCAGCGTCCACCAGCACCCACTTTTTTTCAACCTGTTCTTTTTTTGCCATAAATGTCTTCATAGAGACGCTCCCATTGTCTAAAAACTAATATTCTAATGAATACAGCCGATATGTCAAACTTTTTGAGGGATAAAATTCAAGAATTTAAGCCATTGTAGGGATAAATCCATTAAATAGGATAACTGTTACCATTAAAAGGCGGTCAGTACGTGAATATCTCCACCTTTTTCTGGAATTGTTCGAGGTCCAGATTTCCCTTAACAAAGGCGTCTATGTCGGACTTTTTCGCGCGGATAGTCAGGACCGTGGATGAGGTAAATCCCATAGGTGAACTATCCGTACCCCCGCCCATGCCGAAACTGAAACCGACCGAACCGCCGCCGTAGATGAATAAGGCGGCTTCGGCGCAACTTCTTTTTTTGTAGCGCATAAAAAAAGCCGACCCTCGATCAAATCGGGGGCCGGCCTATGTCTGCGTGCTATGGCACCTATTATTTCAGCAAAGACTTTTCAAGTTCTGCCAATTGTTCGGAGGTAACATCCGCCGCAGTTAAATTTCCAAAGATTACGCGGTACTGGCCTTCGGAAGTCTTCCATCGCAACAAAACCTTATCGCCATCTGCTGGTCCAACCGACTCGCCATAATAAACAGGCTCTTTTTTGTCCTGCAATAACGTCATATAGAACATGCCGAGTGACTGAATTGGCCGCATTACTTCCATTACTTTGGTTGCTTTTTCCTCATCAGAGCCGCTTTTTTCAAATTTCTGTCGTAGTTGTTCAGCAGCCGGACTTTTGCTTTTTTTCAGTTTGCCTATATCCTGCATAAGATTTAGCAAGTCGAGCTTCTTTGGATATTCCCCGGATAGATCGGCAAAGAACCTCAAACCCTCAATTGCAGCCTGCTCGGTCATCTCCGGCATTTTAACACCCTCGGCTGGAAGACCTTTGAAATCTTCCGGTATGACCGGCTCAAAATCGCTTGTTTTGACCGGAATATCCCACGCAAAATCGGAAATAATATATTGCATCTGCATCTGTTCGTTCACCTTAAGATCCATCTCAGCACGCACCGGCAGCCAGCTTTCGGTATCTACCCAAAGGGTGTAATTAACATCTGCCGTTTCCACTACACCTGCGAGCATTGTGGGGTCGGTTGTATGGAAACCTACAACGTCTTTACCATCGATTATGGACCGGCCCAATTCGGTATATTGACAACGCATGATTTGCTTTATCATCTCTCTGGGGTCATTATTCTGTTTCTTCATCTTGATGAGCAAATCATCGCTGAATTCCATTTTCATGTACTTTTTCGCCTCAGGCATAATCATGTAAGCAGCCTTTTGGGCGGGAAGAACATACATCTGTTGGAACATGTCCTTTCTGCTATTGGGGTCTATTATATCCATATCCATTTTCATGCCGTACTCATTAGAGACGGTAATGGTGCCCTGCATCTGTTGTTTTCCTGTTGGTGTGCTTGGCATCCCTGTCATTGTAATTTTTATCTTGTAGATATATGCGTTGGCTTGCTCGATTTTCGCCAGAACATTAGCCAATGCAACTCCTTGATTCTTTTTGCCCACAAAAGGTAGTCCTGCAAGCACCACAAGAATTATCACTGCCGCTGCTATGGCCAGTTTTGTTAATCTGGTTTTCATAATATAATCTCCTAAGATGAGGCGCCCGGACTGACTTGGCTGGGCCAAAGTCTTGTTAAAGTCTCGGCAGACCTCTTCAGCGATTTTGTGCAAATCAGCCGGCACATCGATATTGCCAATATTTTTCAGAATTTCTTCGATTTTTTCTCTGTTCATTTTATAGCTCCTGTAACGCC
>CAZIED010000173.1:0-5106 GCA_964538525.1 uncultured Pirellulales bacterium
TTTCTCGACTCACCTTCCATTCTCCGTAGCAAGGCTACTGCGAAGGATGAATCGGCTCGCTCGAAATGACAAGATACATTGTTTTCTACAGAGCAAACTTAAATTGTAAAATTTAAAGCTAAAAACCATAGCTTAAAACGTAAAACCAAAGCAAATAATCATTCCGAGATAATCTTGAGAAAATTATTTAAACTCTACTTTTGGCACTTCCTTTTTAGCCTGCTCAGTTGCCTTGAAATACTCAACCGGCTTTACGCCTGCCCGCCGGCAGAAAAACGACCCAAAGAATTGTTTTGTATAAGCATTTAGTACCTCTGCAGCTTCATTATATCTTGTGCGGGCGACTGCTATCCTGTTCTCGGTGCCTTCGAGCTGGTCCTGAAGGGCAAGAAAGTTCTGGCTGGCCTTAAGCTCCGGATATTTTTCCTGTAACATCAAAAGCCGGGATAAGAATCCGCTAAGCTCATTTGATGCCTCGATCTGGCCTTCTCTGCTGCCGGCCTGGAAATATTTTTCTCTGGATTTTGCGATGCTCTCAAACAGCTCTTTTTCATGTTTTGCATATCCCTGGACTGTTGCCACGAGATTGGGCACTAAATCGAGCCTGCGCTGTAAAGCAGCGTCAATGTCCGCCCATGTCTTTTCCGTAGCCTGTTGAAGCTTGACGGCTCTATTGTAGCCGTTAATATACCACGGCATAAGCACAGCACCGGATATGAGCAGAACGGTAAGAATTGCAGTCAGTAGCACCCATGTTTGACCATGATTTTTCATGTTTAGCTTCCTATAAAATTAGTTTTTAGTTGTTAGTTTTGAGTTATGAGCTGGTGGAATTTTTATTTCTAACTCAAGACTAATAACTCAACACTCAAAACTGATTACCATCTTCCGCTGGCACCACCGCCGCCAAATCCACCGCCCATGCCTCCGCCGAATCCACCGAACCCGCCTCCGAAGCTGCCGCCGCCATAAGAGCCGCTCCTGCCGAAACCACCTGTGCCTTTGAATCCGCCACTAAACATAAACGGCAGGAAAAACCACCAGCCAAGTCCTCTTCCAAGACCGCCGAATATAATAAGGAGTAAAATTAAAATCAGCAAGAGACTGCAGCATGGAGCGGCAAATATCCCTGGTCTTTGCCGGACTGGCGAATCGCTTAGCTTCGGCATACCTGATAATGTCACGCCATATTGGGCCGCGATTTTTTGTACAATCTGCAAATTGGCTTGATAAATTCCCTGGCTGTAATCTCCTTTTTTAAGATAAGAAACAAGGATGTCTCTGCCTGTTTGCCCGCTGTACTGGTCGGTGATAAATCCCTCTAATCCGAAGCCGACCTCAAACCGATAGCTCCTGTCGTTCCTTGCAAGGACAAAGAGCATGCCATTATCTTTACCCTTTTGGCCGAGCCTCCATTTATCAGCTAATTCGATTGCGTACTGCTCGATCGGCATTCCGCCGGTTGTTTCTACTGTCAGGATGATATATTGCGTACCGGTTTTTTGTTCCAATTCCTGCAGGATGCCGTTTAGAGATTGCTCTTCGGCCGGATTGATTACGTTGGCATAGTCCTCGACATAATGACGCGGCATTGGCAAGCCTGTCCCGAGCAAAGCCTGCCCTGAGCAGAGTCGAAGGGTCGAGGGGCCCGCACCGGCAGCTACAGTCAACCCGCAATTAGAAACGAACAATAGTAGAGATGTCAGAATAAAAATGGCTCGTTGCATATCAGACCTTTAGTTCGTCCATGATGAGGGCTAATTGCTCAACAATTGTATAAACGGACTCGAAAGAGGTCTTTACCCCCGCATCATCATGTCGGAGCTTTTCCACCCTCCGCAGGCCTTCTCCGCCGAAGCGGCTGCGAAGGCTGGATGCTACGGAGGACGGGTCGCGGTGCCATCTTAAAACTTTTATCAACGGGTTTGTGTCGATTGAAAACACATCGGCGGTTTTTTTGAAGGTTTGTTGAGCTTCAGCCTGTCGGTTTATATCTTTTAACCACAGCATTGCCCGCAGAAGCGGAGCTAATCCTTTTGTTGTAGAGATGAGTATGTCGCGGATGAGTTTCTTGTGGGCCGCCGCTGCAATATAGCCTTGTCTTAATCGAATAAGCATAGCCTTTAGCTCCCGCTCACACTGAAGCCGGACGTTCTTTTTATCAAAGGTAAGTGTGGCAAAAGGGTCACTGCCCAGAATTGTCTGGTGGGTGAGTTGAAAGTCCAGAAACTCTATGCCGAATACGTCGATTGAGCGTTCAATATAAGCCGTTGTCATCAATAACGGTGCCGAGATTTTGTGCTTGCTGATAGGTTTAGCCAGACCTGCGATAGCGTCGAGAGAAAGCAGGGTTGGTTTATCTATGACGAGAACTGTGTTGATGTCACTTATGCCGTGTTTATAGTCTTGCGTTAGACTGCTGCCGACAACGGTAATGCTTTGCAGATTCTCGCCTAATTTCTCAATTAGTTTCTCGGCGAAAGTCTCTATGCTGCTGCGAACTTGCTGGCGAAGTGAATCAAGTTTGAGACTCGTGCTACGTAGCGAACTTCCAGCCTTCGCAGCCGCTTTGGCGGAGTAGGCACTTCGCAGAGTAGCATTGTTTTTATATTCAGTCATCGTGCTTATCCCCTTTTGATTTTACTCTATAGAAAAGACTCACTGTCATTTCGACCGAAGCGGAGAAATCTGCTTTTTAGTAGATTTCTCGACTCGCCTTCGGCTCGCTCGAAAAGACAACTACTATGTTTTCTACAAAGCATTCTGAAAAGGAAAGAAATTGTGGTTAGTTTACCGCATTTGCCTGCTCAGTACAACCATTATATATATCAAGCTGAAAAATGAAGGATTTCCTTGTAGGACCTGCTTTACAAGGGTTTTTCGCCGCTAAAATGGCCAAAGGCAAGCTGGATAGTATCCGTGATAGGGTAAGGAGATTTTGACGCAAATTAACGTGAAAAAAGCAACTTTATGGGCATTTTGGTAAATACTTTGTAGCTGATGACCAAAAATTATGTAATAATTCTCTTGACTTGTGGCCGATATATTTGGTATAAATCTAATTGTTGATTTGGATTAAGGGAGTTATTTATATCATTTCTAACCGATTTAGAGCCTATGCAGACGGACAAAAGTTAACCTCAAAATAGAGGATGAAAAAGATGAGCATAGCGACATCAGAACCCATTAGACTCATATATTCTGAGAAAGATGCTCAAGTATTGGTCGAACCAGAGGACCAAGACAGATTCATTCTGTGTGTCCAGGAAGCTATTATGGCTTGCAGAATTTTGGCCGAATACAAAATCTTGTTTGAAAAACAACTCAATTATTTGAAAAACCTATTAGGCGAATGGGCTCGCGACCGAAAAAATAAAATTCATAAAGTGTTCTTGACTTTGCAGGACGCGAGGATGCTCTTTTTGGTTGTGATGAAGGAAGCTGCATATGACCCTGTTCTCGAAGAAGAACTTACTGCCTTAGATCTTAAAATCGCCCGTGACCCTAACTGTTCGAAAATTAGTCTTGATGTCCAAGCCATGCCATTCTGTGGGGAAGAAGGTTATATATCCTTCTGCAATCCAAGATGGATTTTAGAATACTCAGAAACGAATGCCTGATGATTCTGACCATATCAATGTAGCACTTCATAACATCGACACCATAAACTATCTGTTAGCTAAACCAGGATTTTCTGATTGGGGAGCGGTCGTTGTTTTTTATACTGCCTTACATATCGTTGACGCGGTTTTATTTTGTGATCCGCGAGCACCAATTAAACATGGAAGCACTCACAGTGACCGAAGGGATGTTCTAAAGGGTATCACGCATTATGAGAAAATTTATCAACATTACTCTATAATATGGCGAGTATCGAATATAGCCCGATATTTGGAGGATAAAAACACAGGAAATGTAGTGCTGTTTAACCTTTTTATGCCACCCAAGAAAGTGAAAGACGAACTAATAAATCATCATCTCCGACAGGTCATTAACTCATCAAGCAACTTTTTACCTCCCAAACTTGCCGAGCAGATTAAACAAAGATTCAATAGCTATTTTAGTGAAACCCAACCGCAAACCGAAGAAAACAAAAAAAGGTAGACTTACTTGGTCGCTCACCGCACAACCCCGTAACCGTATTCTGCATACTCTTGAAGTCAATGGTCTGCTTCCAGCTCCGATAAGCTGTTTTAACTACGTCTTTTTCTTAAAAGCACCGCACCGAGGCCGAGCAGAAAGAAACGAAGGGAGTGCCCGTCTTATTCAACCTTTTCTAAGGTACCATTTTTGAAATAGTAGCATTTCGGTTTGCGACTATTGTAAATTAACTCCTCGTACCCTTGCGACTGAGCAACTTGGTCGGGCGGGCCAAAACTTGCCAACAACTCGTCTTTTGTCATGCCCTTTGTAGCGAGTTCATTCAGGATGGCAAATCGAATCTCATCTTTTGTATTGGGGTTAGCTTCAAGATACAATCGTTTACGGTTTGCCGCTGCTTGGCCTGTACTCGTGAAATCGAAGTGTACTTTATCAGGAATCAATTTGTCGCAAGAACCTGAAGCAACGTCTACAACACCTCCTATGATACCACCCAATAGAATATTGCCCCAAAACCAACCTTGCACTCCGTGCTTAAGTTCTTTCTGCTGTGGATCTGAGCCAGAATACTCCGCGACCAATGTATGGTTCTGGTTTCTAAGTAAGTCAAAACTACCTGGTGTAGTAATGGACATTCCGTTGTCTGCCCTAACCTTTGCTCCAGGTGGCTCTGAAGTCACGTGGATATTTTGGTACTTGCCAGTGGCAATTGTTGCACAACCGGACGCCAGAATTGCTACAAACAACAGATTCGCCGCCAACTGTACTTTTCTCATTTTCCGCCCTCTCAAAATTAGCCATAAATTGATTTAGGAGAATATTACTTTTACGCAAGATGCCAGTCAAGGAAAAACAGGGTGAAATCTGAGATTGCTTAGGTTCGACACTTCGACGGTTCGACTTCGCTCACCGCAGGCTTTGCTCAGGGCAGGCTCTTACGGCCTCGGTCGAGGTGACAAAAGGCGACCAGCCATTCTTTCGACTCTGCTCAAGACAAGTATCGAT
>CAZIED010000174.1:0-5060 GCA_964538525.1 uncultured Pirellulales bacterium
GATACCAGTCGCAAAAGTCGTTCCAGAAAAATTTATAAAGCTGCTGAAGAGGCTCGCTGAATTTGTATTCATCCAAAGATTTGCATGTTTCAGCGGCGGTTTTCGCTAAACGAGACAGAATCCATTTGTCGGTAATATCCATTTTCTCAGGATCGAATCCGTCTGGATTGATTCCCTCAAGGTTCATCAAGGCAAAACGTGATGCGTTCCAGAGCTTATTACAGAAGTTTCGCCCGATGTCAAATTTTGGGGAAGTGTTTTCCATCCGACCGTCGGGTAATTTCATTAGTATCACCGGCATTCGGATATCCTGCGTTTCTGTAGTCATGCTGGCCAGCGTAAATCGCATCGCATCGGCCCCGTGGCTATTAATCGCAACGAGCGGGTCGATGCCGTTACCTAAACTTTTAGACATTTTTCGACCTTCGCCGTCCTGAATCATCGCGTGAATATAGACGTCACTAAATGGAATGTCACCGACACAGTATTGCCCCATCATTACCATGCGTGAAACCCACAGTGTAATGATTTCGCGTGCCGTACAAAGTAAGTCACCTGGGTAGAATGTTTTAAGCTCCGGCATCTCATCCGGCCAGCTGAGTGTGCTGAAAGGCCACAAGGCAGAAGAAAACCATGTATCCAAAACGTCGGGGTCCCGGACTAAATCGTCGCCGCCGCACTTTTCGCAGCTTGTAGGGTCTTCCATGCCGGTGATGGTATGGCTGCAATTTTGACAATACCAAATCGGTATTCTATGTCCCCACCAGAGCTGTCGGCTTATCGGCCAATCGCGCAGATTTTCCAGCCAGGATTGATAGGTCTTTGCGTATCGCTCCGGTATAAATCTTAGGCGGCCATCAAGCAACGGCTTTAGGGCCAGGCCAGCAAGCGAATTAACCGGTACATCAGTTCCATCAATAAAACCATAACCAAATTTAGCTGCAAGATGTTCGATCGGTTTCTTAACTGCGATGTACCATTGGTCGGAAAGGTACGGCTCGATAGGGACATGGCTGCGATAACTATGGCCAACCTCATGGCTATATTCACGTACATCCTCCAATAAATTTTCCTGTCGAAACCACTCAACGATGGCTTCACGTGCCTCGAAGCGGTCCATGCCGAGAAGGGCTTGTGCTTCCGGGGAGTCGGCATCTTCCCATCCGAATTTGTCACTTATTGAGCCGTCCGGCGCCATCACGTTGATAACTTCCAGTCTGTGTCTTTGGCCAATCTCCCAGTCATCGGGGTCGTGAGCTGGTGTCACTTTTAGAAAACCGGTGGAAAATCTTGCCTTTTCATCTTCACTATTAGGATCGGGTAAAACGACATGCTCATCAGCAATTATTGGAATAATGCGACCTACGATGGGAAGCTGAACTTTCTTACCGACTAATTTCTCAGCACGTGGATCCGCAGGATTCATAGCGACTGCTGTATCGCCGAGCATCGTTTCAGGACGAGTGGTAGCTACAGTGACATATTCAAGTCTTTTACCTTCAATTTCCACCGGCTCAACAAGAAGATACCTCATATACCAGAAATGTCCCTGAACCGGTTCATGTTCCACTTCGTCATCGGCCAACACTGTTTGCGTGGCTGGGTCCCAATTGACTAATCGTTTGCCGCGATAGATTAGCCCATCTTTAAAGAGCTTGAAGAACGCAGCCCGGACTGCTTTTGCGCATACTTCATCCATTGTGAAGCGTGTTCGCTCCCAATCACAGGAGCAGCCCATAGCTTTAAGCTGGCTGATGATAGTAGCCTCGTATTCGTCCTTCCATGCTTGTATCCGTGCGACAAATTCTTCACGAGAAAAATCTGTTCGGCGTTTTCCTTCTTCTGAAAGTATTCGTTTCTCAACGACCGTTTGGGTAGCAATGCCTGCGTGGTCGGTGCCGGGCATCCATAGTGTATTATATTGTTGCATCCGATGGTACCGGATTAAGATGTCCTGTAATGTGTTATTAAGTGCATGACCCAGGTGTAGAGGTGCTGTGACATTAGGCGGTGGGATTACGATGGTATAAGTTTTTTGGCTGTCGGGGGTCAGGGATCGAGGATCAGAGATTTTAGCGTGAAAATACGGATGAGAGAACCAGATGTCTATGGCCTGTTTCTCTATGATTTTAGGCTCATAAACTTTTGAGAGCTGCATGCCCTCGAATTTTTTTATCGGGGGTTCGCCCATAACTTATCCATTTTAAATGATAGACTATAAAAAACTCCATCAGCACGTTAGTATTTCATTTTAATAAAAATAAGCAATGGTGTAAAGAAAACAATTAAATGCAAAAATCGTTCTTTAGCTCATAAGTAGTTGCGCCCAACGATAAAAGCAAAAAGGACCTACGCTAAATGAATCAGTATAGGCCCAGAAATGGTTATATAGCTTCAGCTATTTTCTTGGTTAAGGCTGATAAAGCCTGATATCATCAATATACAAATCACCCGAACCGCCAGGCTGTGTATTGGCCCTGTCGCCGACACCGATGGTCAGCTTCTTTACAGCCTTCAGATTCACGCCGGTAAAGCTTGTCAGTTGAATATTCCAAGGTGTCCATGTCGCTATGGTCGTTGAAGAAGGATCAGAATGTTTGACCGCGGGACTACTAATGCCGTCGCTGTCTTGAATTGCTACATAAAGCTGCGCAGGAGCATTGCTTTGTATGCCTCTGAACCACAGCGTTAAGGAACTAACGTTTCTTCTGGTCCAATCTTGCGCAACAGCCCACTGTCGTTCGGCTTCAGAATAAAGCAACGTCCCAATTTCTTCGTAGTCGGTGCCCTCATTTACGGTGCCATCATTATCGTAGTGCAAGTACATGGCTTGAGAACCGGTATGAAATATACTGCGTTCGGCATACGGAGTCTTAAAGTATCCAATAGTCATGCCGGTATTATTCACGGCAAAGTCGGTCCAGACATCGAATATTCTATTTTCAATATCTCCATAGCCTTCAAAATCGTCCACAATAAAATAGTTTGCACAAACGGACGTATGTTCGCGAGCTGTTCTTAAAACCCGATCACTGCTTCTTAATTTGCAGCAGTTTCTAATTATGCTGCCCGGCTCAGGGAATTTCATTCTGACTTTCAGCATATAAGAACCTGACTCATTCGGTTCCAATGTGCCGATATTCCAAGTAACTGTGTGGTTATCAGAATGATAAGTTCCACACGGGTCTGATGAGCGATATTCCACTTCTTCCGGCAGATAGTCAATAATATTGACATCATTGATATCCGAACAGTTCGCATCACTGAGATAACTATAAGAAATCGTGTAATTTATTTCATCACCTAACCCAACACAATCATTGACATCATCAACCTTTGTAAGCTCAATATGACACGGAGGTGAGCGAAAAACCGGCCCTGCTCCAACCATAACAGCTAATGTCAACGAGACCGACTCATTCGGTTCCAGCATCCCCAGATACCATCCCGTCGCTGCCGACACGCGAGCACCATGACTATCAGGCTCACCATTAAGATTCCTTCTTTCTATATTTGCGTCGGTACCTCTATGGAAACCATTCTCAAACATATCTGGCTCTAATGTCGAACTAAACCCTATCCAGTCTCCATGGTTAGGGTCTCCAACATCAGGGGTACTCCACTGGGTAATGTCATAGTGGAAGTTCCCCGTCTCGTGCACCGGATTATAAGGCGTATAGTCTTCCAGCGGGTCACTTAAAAACCATGTTTCATACACAGAGTGAGCCGAGATTAATCCATTAAGCATCTGATAGAATTCAAGGTTGTTGATGGTGTTTGGACTGAGGTTAGTAATTGTATAGGTCTGCAGCAGCACGTATCGCTCACTGTATACAAAAACAGACACGTCATTAGCATCTCTAAATGCTAATGGGGAGCCCCCTTCACCATTAGGGTCCTGCTCACCTAAATCAACTATCTCGCAGTCAATTCTTATCTTGACCTGGTCATTTCTGATGACCGAATAAAATGTATCTATACCCTTGACCGGATTACACGGGTCGTCCCAGACGTTGGGCTCTTGAAATATCTGAAAGTCGCTGTTGGTGGTCCAATCAGGAGTAATAAAATGATCCGTAAGCCACATTGCATTAGGCGCTGTGCCGATACTGTCGTAATAAATCGCAGCTGCCCATTCACCGGACAGCAGTCCCTCATAAGAGTATGGATGACGGGGTGAAATTCCATATAAAAGGTCGTCAGAATACCCCGCTGCATTCAATAGCATATACCAGTATGGATTGCTTATCTTCAAGTATTGCGATGAAGGAGCACCTCCGTATTCAATAATAATCTGTCCCTCGTAACGACGGCCAGCATCAAATGTATTATCTATCGTGCTGCTTTCATCTCTTGCTTTCGGAAGTTTTGCCGCTTCGGCTGCAATGCAGAAGCTGGTAATGAGGGTAATAAGTGATAAAATTAGGAATAACTTTTTGGCTGACGTTTTTGCCTCTCCGTAAAAAACAAACCCTTCTTTCGCAATAAAACCACTTTTTAGCTAAATGGCAGAAAAACAATATGAACCATCCCACGATATTTTCAGCCACTTTGTTGTTATGATATAAATTTACTTTTTTCAGGCACATTTATCAAGAAAATTATGGGACTTGTTGAATTTTTTGTAATTCGGGCCTCTAAAATTCCCGTGAATTGTGGATAGTGAATTGAGCTACAAGCCACGAAACAACAACTACAAACTAAGAGCTCCTCTTGTAGATAGGGACCCTATCTCTGAAAGCTGAAGCAGCTACCGATCAAGTCGGTAGGCAAATCTTAATCGAGATTCATAGTCATTAAAAACTCTGCGTTGGTGCGGGTTTTAGAGAGTCTATTTTTTAGCAATTCGACCGCTTCAACAGGGTTCAATTCGCTAAGGACTCTCCGCAGCCGATATACCAGCTCAAGCTCTTTCGGGTCGAGCAGAAGTTCTTCTCTTCTCGTACCACTTCGGCTGATATCGATTGCCGGCCAGACTCTTTTATCCACAAGCCTTCTATCGAGGTGCAATTCCATATTGCCGGTTGCCTTAAATTCCTCAAAAATCACCTCGTCCATTT
>CAZIED010000175.1:0-5051 GCA_964538525.1 uncultured Pirellulales bacterium
GACAGAAGACACGGGGGCTCCGGTCGAAATGACAATGAGTCTTTTCTACAGAGCAGATTCATATAGAAAACCAAAAATATCTTCATATACTATATTACCGACAACGAAAATATTAAACAACAATTGTCCACTTTGGCAGATTTAGTAATGATAGAGAACAAATAACTTAATCTGTTTTATGAAAGTTGTCACCTTTAATGTTAATTCCTTACGTACCCGCCTGCCGATAGTTGTGCAGTGGATTGATAAAAATCAGCCGGACGTCTTATGCCTCCAGGAAACCAAGGTTCAGGACGCAAACTTTCCCGCTGATGAGCTTGACAAAACCGGCTACAAATATGCCTTCAAAGGACAAAAAAGCTACAATGGCGTAGCGACTTTCAGCAAAAGCTCAATCACAAACATAGAATTTGGTTTCTCTGACGAGCCGAGGGACGAGGCTCGTCTAATCAAAGCGGAAATCAATGGCGTCGTAATTGTCAATACTTATGTCCCTCAGGGCGTTTCGCCCGACTCGGAAAAATTTCAGTACAAATTGGAATGGTTCGAGCGCCTTTATGATTTTTTCAACAAACATTTCACAACGTCCGACCCCGTCATCTGGGTCGGAGACCTCAATATCGCACCGCAGCCGATAGATGTATATGACCCTGATGCTTTGTGGGGACATGTTTGTTTTCACCCGGAAGTTCACAAAGTGCTGGATAAAGTTTTACAGTGGGGATTTGTCGATTGTTTTAGACTCCATTGTAGCGAGGCGGGCCAATATACATTCTGGGATTATAGATTGCCGAATACCTTCAAGCGCAACCTCGGCTGGCGATTAGACCACATCATGGCGACAAAAACTTTGGCTGAAAAGTGCACTGTCTGTTACATAGATAAAGAGCCCCGCACCGCCGACCGTCCCAGTGACCACACCCCTCTTATCGCTGAGTTTGATTTGTAACAACCGATAAATCGAATCTTACCAGCTACAACAAGGCGTTATACATAGCGCAGCCGATTTAAAAGGGCAAGCAAAAACCACTTCTTTTATAAACTTTATAAATTTTATAAATATTCTAACTTTTCTCTTGAAGCCAAGTCTATTATTTGCGATACTCTATAAGGAAAGGAAGACTGCTATGACCAAGGTAAGTATGACAAAGGCAAGACAGGATTTCACCAATATTGCCAACCGCGTAATGTACGGCGATGAGCGGATTTGCATTCAAAAGAACAATAAAGCCGTCTTTGCTCTTGTTCCTATTGAGGACGTAGAGATATTAGAGGCATTGGAAGACAAAATTGACGTTCAGGCGGCCAAAGCAGCCATTAAAAAAGGCCGATTTATTGATCTCAAAGTTCTGGTAAAGCAATTGGGAGTATAGTCAGGGATGTATCGGGTCAAAGTGGCAGAGGAAGCCGCCAAGTTTATACGCAAACAGGATAAACGCATACAACGTCAGATTATTAACAATATCAGAGAGATTGCTCAGAATCCACGTCCGCAGGGATGCAATAAATTACAGGGCTATGAAGAATTATATCGTATCCGTTCGGGCAATTACAGGATTGTCTATACAATAAGAGAAAAGATGCTCCTTGTTTTTGTTGTCCGTTTAGCCCACCGCAAAGACATCTATCGTCATCTGAGAAAATAAACGTACCACCGAGTATCCCAGCGACCAAACACCTCTTGCCGCCGAGTTTTAAATATTAAGGAAAGAAGACAGAAGGAAGAATACAAGAGAAAGAATAACGGATAGCATTTAAAGTATATTTTTTGCCGATAAGACGCCGAGCCACAAAAAAGCTTTAATAGCGGGTCGCATATTCGGCTATCGTTGAAACTGTGTGAGGTTATCTGTCACCAACGTGAGTGAATTGTCAGACGGTGTTGTTTTATAACCTTTTTGCTATTTACTCCCTTTAATTTCTATGGTTTGCCAACTCCCCAAAGTTTCTGAATAATCCACACAATCAAGCCCAGCAAAGCTAGCAACATTGCCAGCGATATTAGCCACGGAAAGAAACAAATTAACTCAGCAACCAGAAAATAGAGGGCAAAACCGCCGATTGCACCAAATAAAACTCCTCCGACACAATAGGCGATGGCACCACCGATACCTGCCTCAAGGAAACCACTGACAAGACCACCTATCCCACCAAGTGATGCACCACCTATAATGAATACCCAACCAATTGTTTGGATGGGGTCCACAAAGAGGTCACGAAGGATGTCGCTGAATTTCCTATATGGTTTACACATAAAAGCACCTTCTTGGACCCGGACATCCTACCCTGCCCACCGAAGGCGTCAAATGGAATCTTTCCGCTTTTCCTTGCAGGCAAAAGCCTCCCACCACAGGGATTGGGGGCTAAAAAAACGTATTATTTTTCCAATGCTTTTAAGAATTCTTCAACAGTTATGCCTGCTCGTGCAATAAGACTTCGCAAAGTACCCCGTGCTACTTCAGGATGATTAGGAACTGATAAAGTTGCTATATGCCCTTCTTTAGTCAGGATAATGTGACTACCCCTTTGGCGAGCAACTTCCCACCCAAGTTTTTCAAATGCTCTGACGACCTCTCTGGGTCTAATCACCGGCACAGGAGGCATTAAACATGAACCTCCACCTGGCGGGTACTGACAGTAAGAGGCATCCCTTTCTCAGCACGCACCTCCAAACACTCCTTGATAGCCTCTCGAATGTTATCTTCAACCTCTTGTTCAGTTTTGCCTTGACTTACACAACCAGGAATAGATGGACATTCAGCGATGAAAACGCCATCTTCGTCCCGAAATATAGTGATAAGAAACTTCATTTTCTATTTTCCTTCTTAATTCACAAAAGATTAGCAAATAATAAGAACACTGGGGAACAAGGATTCGAACCTTGACTAAATGATCCAGAGTCATTTGTGCTACCATTACACTATTCCCCAATACGCCTTCGGCGTACAAGAAACCTGCTTAGAGAAACTTTAACTCTGGCAAGATTGAACTTACTTTACAAAAAATAAGGCTATATTGCAAGAAAATTAGCAGGGGTGTTCTTTTGTCCTTAAACACCAATAATTTCAGTGGACAAAACAAACAGGATAGTTTATTGTATTGCTCTTTAGCACAATGATAGTTTATCCGGGAGTGTAGCTCAGCTGGTAGAGCAACGGTCTTTTAAGCCGTAGGTCTTGGGTTCGAGTCCCAACACTCTCATTTATTTCTGTTCTAATTTACAACAAAATTCGGATCAGTTTTAAAAACGGTTCAATACATGTCGTATGCTTGCCCAGGCGGTTTATAGTCTAAGAGCATGGGTAAAGCAAACTTTGAGGTGAATAAAAATGAATTCGACACGAAGAGGCTTACTTAAAGTCCTCGGAATCTCCGGCGCCGGCTTTCTGCTTGATACACGCACAAATGCTGAGAGCACATCATTTAAAAAGACAGCGCTATCTATCAAGAACAATGAGGACAAAAAAAGCAATCAAGAAGTATCGGCAGTTGAAGACCTAATGCGCGAGCACGGCGTTCTAAGACGCGCTCTATTGGTCTATGCAGCAATTGTGTCCAAATTGCGAGACAATCCATCACCTGCCATACCTGAAGCGCTCCAAAAAACGGCCAAGCTCTTTCGAGCCTTCGGCGAAGATTACCACGAGAGAAAACTCGAAGAAGCTTATATCATCCCTGCCGTCAAAACTACAAAAGAGCCAATATCTCGCATTGCTGATATTCTGATTGTGCAGCATCAAAGAGGCCGAGAGATAACCGACTATATTCTTGCAACGACACAAGGAACAAAGATCGATGCTGGAAGCGCCGAGTCATTAGCACGTGCGATAGATTCGTTTGTATTAATGTACCATCATCACGCCGCGAGAGAAGATACTATCATTTTCCCGGCATGGAAACAGACGCTCTTATCTGAGCAGCTTGACCAGATGGGCGATAAATTTGAGGAGATTGAGCATCAACAGTTTGGGGAAGATGGCTTTGAGAATGCAGTGCGGCAGATTAGTGACATAGAAGCAAGTCTTGATATGTCTGATTTGGCGCGTTTTACGGCGTCACAGCCCCCCACCATACAATAATGCCACCTTGTTCCAAGGTGACTTTATGTTTCTATTATATATTCTCTAATACGCACTGAGCTTCTATATGACAGAACAAGCCTTGCCAAATCACAATCTTCCGGCTAAGAGAGTGCTTGAAGTTTTTAAGCTCTTTCTCAGACTGGGAATCACGGCCTTTGGTGGACCGGCAGCACACATCGCCATGATGCACGATGAAATTGTAAAACGACGCAAATGGCTGGATGACCAGCAATTTCTTGACCTGCTCGGTGCAACACAACTTATACCCGGACCAAATTCCACTGAGATGGCCATTCATATCGGCTTCGTACGGGCAGGCTGGCTCGGCCTGGTTACAGGCGGCTTATGCTTTATATTACCTGCTATGTTTATCGTAATGGCACTTGCGTGGGTTTATGTGCGCTTCGGTTCCACTCCGCAAGCAGGTTGGATACTATATGGCGTAAAGCCCGTCATCATTGTTATTATCCTGCAAGCCCTATTGGATTTGGGACGCAAGGCAGTCAAAGGCTACACCCTGGCTTTGGTAGGATTCGGCGTTTTCGCCCTGTACTTCCTCGGCATTAACGAGATTTTCTTGCTCCTCGCCGGCGGATTGATAATCATGCTGAGCAAGAACTATCATCAGATTAGGCGACACCCTCCAACGAATTTGCTTATACCTCTGACCGGAATAAGTTTGCCGGTTTTGGCTAATACCGCGTTCAATCTGCCATTGCTTTTCTTCACATTTCTAAAGATTGGCTCAGTGCTTTATGGCAGTGGATATGTCCTGCTTGCGTTCCTTCGCTCTGATTTCGTCGTTCGATTCGGATGGCTCACCGATAAGCAGCTCATTGACGCGGTCGCTATCGGACAGGTGACACCTGGGCCGGTGTTCACAACAGCAACCTTCATCGGCTTTATTCTCAATGGCGTGCCCGGGGCATTATTAGCAACGTTGGGTATCTTTCTACCGTCCTTTGTCTT
>CAZIED010000176.1:0-5035 GCA_964538525.1 uncultured Pirellulales bacterium
GATGCCGGCTATATCACCGGCCAGGTACTATGCGTTGACGGAGGAATGGCTATGTAGTTTGAATGCCGGCTTAAAAATCGAGCTGACAAGTAAAAAAATAAAAAAATGTTTGTAGATATGCGGTTTAGCAGGTAATATACCCGCCGACATTAGAAAGGCATGAGAATTTGCTGGAATTGGCTGTTAGTGTTTATAAGGATATGAAATGATTACCCATTTTGATTAGGGAGGAACAACACGTGAGTATTGATGATATAGATGTTCAGGCAATTGAACAGAAGGTAATTGAGATAATCAGCGAGCAAATGGGCGTGGACAAATCTGAGATAACGCGTGATACATCATTCATTAACGACCTAAATGCCGACTCATTGGATACCGTAGAGCTAGTGATGGAATTCGAGGACGAATTTGATATGACCATTCCGGACGAGGAGGCTGAGAAAATCCAGACGGTAGGTGCCGCTATAGATTACATCGTCAATGCTGCACAATCCAAAAAGAAAGAGTAGCGAATAAATTTAGGATGAAAAAGCGGCGGGTTGCCATTACAGGCTTAGGTTGCGTCACGGCTCTTGCTGAATCAGCGGATGATCTTTTTGCTGCCTTGTGCGCCGGCAAAAGCGGCATCTCCATGATAGAGTCCTTCGATACCAGCTCATATCCTGTTAGATTCGGCGGCGAGATAAAAAACTTTGACGTGACGAAATATATCGACCCACGTGAAAGCAAGCGGATGGACCGCTTCACGCAGTTTGCCGTAGCCGCAGCCAGACAGGCCGTTAATGATAGCAGCCTTGATTTCTCAAAAGAAAACCCTTATCGCATCGGCTCAATCGTCGGCACCGGCATAGGCGGCATCAAAGAAATCGAGGAACAGCACATAAAACTCCTGGAGAAAGGCGTCCGGCAAGTATCGCCTTTTACCGTCCCACGTCTTATGGCCAACGCGGTCTGCGGAACTATCGCAATCCTTTACGGCCTTAAAGGCCCCAATTTTTGTGTTTCCAGCGCTTGTGCCTCGGCTAATCATGCCATCGGCGAAGCCTTTTGCAACATCATTTCCGGTCGGAGCAACGTTATAATTACCGGCGGCACCGAAGCCGCCCTTACGCCTATCGGATTAGCCTCATTTTGCGCCGCAAGGTCTTTGAGCACCCGCAATGATGAACCGACAAAAGCATCCAGACCATTCGATAAAGATCGAGATGGATTTGTTTTAGCTGAAGGTGCCGGTATTTTGATTCTGGAAGAATTTGAACACGCCAGGAAACGCCGTGCCAAGATATATGCCGAGCTGCTCGGTTACGCCGCCACCGATGATGGTTATCACATCACAGCCCCCCTGCCGGATGGTTCCGGTGCAGCCAAAGCTATGGAGCTGGCACTTGCAGATGCCGGCGTAGCAAAAGATAAAGTTGATTACATCAACGCTCACGGGACAGGCACAGAGCTAAACGATATATCTGAAAGCGCAGCTATCAAGTCCTTTTTTGGCCAGCACGCTTATAAAATACCTGTAAGCTCAACAAAAAGTGCTCTTGGCCATTTACTTGGGGCAAGCGCCGCGGTGGAGCTTATAGTATGCGTCAAAACGTTAAATGAATCGGTTATCCCCCCTACCATTAACCTCGAAAACCAGGATGAGCGTTGCGACCTTAAGATGGACTATGTGCCGCTTAAAGCACGACAGGCTAAGGTCAATATCGCTATGAGCAACTCTTTCGGCTTCGGCGGCCACAATACCTGCGTTGTCATGGGTAAAGTATAAACTGACACAGATTAACACGGATTTTGGAATTGATTAGCTGGCACACTCATTGTGCCGGTCAATTCGACTGTTGTTTAGCCGGTCCGCCTTTGTTAATTTAATTTTTAAACTGGTTAAGATTTCTCTTGACTTTGGCCATTGGATCTTGTAACTTGTCACCTGACCAAAAAATATGGTTGGAAAACAATCAGGCCCCGGAGAGATCGCGATGGAGGGTATCGCCAATGATATCATTCAAAAAGTTATTGATAGCATGGTAGTTGATAAGATGCCGGAAGGGATCGAGTCCGAAAAATCCCTGATTAAAAAAGACCAAAAAATGATAAATGAAGTTAATGAAAATTTGATAGAGCAACTGATTGTACTTAATAAGCAATTCAATAAATTTGATGCCGATTTTGGCTGCTTTTTTGACGGAGTCAGCCGTAACGGCTGTGTTGAATCTTGCACCGAAACTATCCTGATGCGCACAAATATCTCTCTTCTTCGGAACAATATCTTTCGGCTATACCAAATCCTGAGAGTGCTCGATTAAACGTAATTCATAGGATTTACACAGATTCATAATTTGGTTAGCCAGCACATCCTTCAACTTCGCTCAGGACAGGCCTGCAGGGCCGGTAAATTATTCTCACCCCATTTTAAACATTTAACCAATTACCAATCATCATCCTCCATCGACGGGGTTATTTGTAGATATTATTGTTTTTGAATCGCCGAGTTTCGATGATATAATAGATTTTGGAGGCTAATGAGATTTAACTCTCGTGTATACAATACGCTTTACTATACTATGAAAAAGAAGATTCTGGCTGTACCAAATGGGGATGTGTTAGCCCACACAACAAGAGTACTTGAAATAGCAAGGGTATTAAGAGAATTCGGATTTGATATCCAATTTGCTACTCAGGGACGTTTTACACACATTATCCAAGGTCATGGTTTCAAAACAATCCCTATTAATATGGTCAGTTCTGAGCGGATACTTTCCTGCTGTAGGAATTGCCGCGTAAACTGGGATAATTACGCAATGCTTAAAAAGCACATTCAAGATGATATAGAACTTTTCAAAAAAGTCAAACCATGCTTGGTTATCGGGGATCTCAGGCTATCCTTGAGTACTTCTTGCGAGGTTGCCCGCATTCCTTATGTCAGTATTCTAAATGCAGCTTGGACGAACTACTATACAGTTCGGTTCAGATCACCCGAGCACTTTTGGGTAACCCAATTAGTCGGCCGTAGAATTACGAACCACTTAATGCCGGTCATTAAAAGACTTATCTTGAAATATGATCATCGCCCTTATGCTAAAATCAGACGTGAAATGAGGATGTAGCCACGAAGTAATGTTTTCGACATATGGAGAGGTGACCTGAATCTTCTTCCCGACATTCCAGAATATGCGCCAACTCACAATTTGCCTGAGAACTTCCACTATATAGGCCCTATAGTGTGGGAGCCAGATTGTGCAGAACCTGAGTGGCTCAAAAAAGGTGGTTCTGGTAAACCGACGATTTATTTCACAATGGGAAGCACAGGATATCCGAGGTTTTTCAGACTGGCACTGGATATATTTGGAAATTCTGAGTACCGGTGCATAATGACAACAGGGGGAATGGCATCGTTTGAACACTTTCCTTCAAATTTTTCTATCGTGGATTATGCCCCCGGTAGCAGAATTATGCAAAAATCAGATGTGGTTGTCTGTCATGGTGGAAATGGCACGGTTTATCAAGCGATGAAAAATGGAATACCTATTATAGGCATTCCAACAATGCACGATCAGGAATTCAATATGCAGAGGGTGGAAGATCTTGGAATAGGTATTCAACTGAGCGAAATCAAATTTGAGCCAGAACATCTGCGGCACGCCATAAAAAGGGTACTATCCACAGAACGCTATAAGACAAATGCTCGAAAATATCAGACAATATTAAAAAGCTACAATGGTCCCCTTCGTGGGGCAACTATTATCAATTCTTTTGTGAACTAAAGTAACACAGGGTGTATACAGAATACCCTACCTTATTCAATCTTCAAGAAATGTAAGTACCGCTCGGCTAAATCTTTTGGGATATTGATACATCAGTCCATGACCTCCCCCTTTAATCAGCAAAAGCCTGGCGCCAGGTATACGCGAAGCCAAAATCTGCGAATTCTGGGTAGGCGTACTTACATCATCCGTTCCTGTAATCAACAACGTACGACACGTTAATTGGGGAAGCCGCGTATAAGCGCCTTGCCAGGTTTCCATTGCTTTGGACTGGCGGTCTATGTTCTGCTTTCTGGAAGTTTCGGTAGGTATAGCAGAGCTTGCTGCAGCCGAATAATATTTCTTGAGATCAGGATTTTCCCTGAGCCACTTTTCCGGAAAAAGCATCTTAACCAGTCTTTCTGCTGTCTCTCTGGGATTGCTGGTGGTATCGGTTAATTGCCGCATCGTATCAATCACATCGGGACTTGGTAGTATGGCTTCTTTTCCTCCGCAGTCACCTGCATAAAGTATCAGCTTGTTAACTTTATCGGGATACCTAAGCGCGAACTCTATGGCGATATTTGTGCCCATAGACCAGCCGAGGACGTGCGCCTTTTTTATCTTTAAGGCCTCCATCAGCCCGGTCGTATCATCTGCAAACTGCTCGATAGTAAATTCTTTGTCTGATGAGCCGGTACTGCCCATGCCCCGGTTATCGAATATAATTACCTCATAATGCGAAGCGAGCTCTCCCAAAACTACAGGGTCCCAAAAATTCATGGTGCAGCTATAACCAGTGATCAAAACAAGGGGATATCCTTTGCCAAATGTCTTATATGCAATATCTATATCGCTGGAATGAATCATCCTGGTTTCTATTTTTGTGACGTCAATTTTCTTATTCGAGACGCAGCCTCCTAAAAAAATTATCAAACCATACATAAACAACACAACGATTGTTTTAGACTTTTGCATTTTACGCCTTCCTTTATTGGGTGAAATAAAAGTTTGTCATCCCTTGCCCATATCGCTCAAGGAAACCTCTCTGTTGAACATAACAAACGTATTATAGACACGATACCTTAATTATGGCAAGATTTGTCTGATTCAGTTGATGTAGAATCTGCTAAGCACACTACTTTCTCTTACGATCTTGTTCTATTATACCAGTGCCATTCTAAGGCCGATAGTGAAAAGATTTGCCAGATATTAGGCGACAATGACCATTTTAGGCCTGCACTTCTCCAAAGTCACGTTGGGTGTGCACTCGTGCTACGTAGCGAAGATTA
>CAZIED010000177.1:0-5027 GCA_964538525.1 uncultured Pirellulales bacterium
AGTTGAATGTCCCTGCCCCCGCAGCTTCGCTTTTGCGAAGCAAAACGGCGGGGGGTCTCAGTGAAGCTTCTGTCTCAAGTGATTGATATAGCGGCCTGTCTTCATTGGCGAAAGGATGGGTCAACCGCATTTTAAGTGCAATACTCTATTGTTGATTAACGATCCTGGTTATGTTTTGTGTTTTATTTACCGTAATATTTTACTGGAAGGATGGTCTTTGTGGGTCCAAAAGAGCAGGCCAGCCAAATCATCGATGAGATTACGAGCCGGTCTGTTATAGAACTAGTAGATTTGCACAGGATGCGGATTGGCATGGAGCTTGACCCTGAAAGAAAAGCCAGATTAGGGCAATTTCTTACACCTTCTGCGGTTGCCATGTTCATGGCTTCACTGTTCCAACAGAAGGAATACAGGGATATTCACCTTCTCGATGCAGGTGCAGGGATAGGATCACTTACTGCTGCTTTTACCGAAGAGTTCTGTGCTCGGTCACCTAAACCCTGCTCTATTGAGGTTACCGCGTATGAGTTAGAGTCTGTGCTCATTGATGAGCTTAAGCTTACTATTACGGAATGTCAGAAGGCCGCCTGTGCAGTTGGTATCAGGTTCGGCACAGAAATCCTCAAGGAGGACTTTGTAAAAGCAGCAGATGCGATGTTATCGTCAACGCTTTTAGAAAAGGCGGCAAAGAAATCTTTCACACACGTGATAATAAACCCACCTTATAAGAAAATTGGAAGAGATTCAGAATACAGAGGACTTTTCAAGAGAATGGGGATAGAGACGTGGAACTTATACACCGGTTTTATGGGTATTGCCTTGCAGATGTTAGAACCGAACGGGGAATTGGTGGCAATTGTACCACGAAGTTTCTGCAATGGACCATATTTTAGGCAATTCAGGAAGGCTTTTTTTAACAGCATAACACTCAAAAAAATACATACATTTGAATCAAGGGAGGAAGCCTTCAGGGACGACGAGGTTTTACAGGAGAATGTTATCCTTCATGCAGTCAAGGGATGTAAACGAGGGCAGGTGACCATAACAGGAAGTCATGGCTCTGATTTTGAGAATATCACATTGCGTAATGTAAGTTATGAAGATGTGATTCGAGACGAGTCAGGTGATTGCATCGTGCACATTGCTGCAAACGACATTGATGAGTATGCAATTGAAAGGTTAAAGTCACTACCATACTCACTAGCCGAAATTGGGATTGAGGTGTCCACGGGGCGGGTCGTTGATTTTCGTTGCGAAGAGAATCTCCGGTGGAACAAGGAAAAGGAATGCGTTCCCTTGCTTTACCCCGCCCACTTTAGCTTTGGATTCCTTGAGTGGCCTAAGGAAAGGATCAAGAAGCCCAATTTTTTTGTCATGACTGAGAAGACGATCAGACTTCTTATGCCTGGGGACGGGTATTACACGGTAGTGAAAAGATTCTCACCGAAAGAAGAGATGCGCCGAATCGTCACGGCCATATATGACCCGACGAAAATTGCCGCAGAGTACGTGGCTTTCGAGAATCATCTGAACGTACTACATGCAAGTGGTAACGGCCTTAGTGAAAAGCTGGCCAAGGGGTTGGCCATTTTCCTATCTTCTACTCTGGTAGATATTTACTTCCGTCATTTCAGCGGACATACCCAAGTAAACGCAGCTGATCTACAAATGCTTAGATATCCGAGCAGAGAAACACTGGAGCGAATAGGTGGCTACGTGGGTGAGATCTTTCCGAGTCAGAAAGAGATTGATGATCTTATCGAAAAGGAGTTACACACGATGGCTAATTTAACTACACCGGATCCTGTAAAGGCAAAGATAAAGAAAGAGGAAGCCTTATTGATACTTAAAACATTAGGATTTCCGCGAGCGCAATTAAATGATAGGTCTGCGCTTACACTTCTTGCATTACTTAACATGACGCCCACCAAAGAATGGGCACTAGCAGAACAATCCCTTATGAGTATCACGCCAATTATGACATTCTGTCTTGAGCATTATGGGGTGGCATATGCACCTAATACGCGAGAGACTTTCCGAAGACAGACAATGCATCAGTTCGTTGATGCAGGTCTTGCAATCGCAAATCCGGACGATGCCGAACGCCCTGTAAACAGCCCAAAGTGCTGCTATCAGATAGAGCCATTAGCGTTCGAGTTGCTGAAAATGTATGGAACGAAGGAATGGGATGCGCATTTGCGAGAATATCTAAGTCGTAAAGGTACTTTGGCAAAGAAGTATGCACGTGCTAGGGAGATGACGAAAATACCGGTGCAACTACCTGACGGTATGCATGTTGAACTGACGCCGGGAAGTCACAATGAGCTTTTGCGGAGCGTTGTCATGGAGTTCTGCCCGCGTTTTACGCCGGGAGGGAAGGTGATTTATATCGGCGACACTGGTGGAAAATGGGAGCATGCAGATTTCAATGCGTTCAAAGAACTTGGAGTTGAAGTCGATTCCCACTGAAAAATGCCTGATTTGATGATCTACTACGCAGAAAAGCAATGGGTTGTGGTTGTTGAAGTCGTGACAAGTCATGGGCCAGTTGACGCAAAGAGAAGAGGCGAGTTGAGTAAATTATTTAAATGGCTGAAAGACAAGTTGGTATATGTTACGGCATTTCCGACTAAGAGCTTGATGGCCAAGTACCTGAGTGAAATATCTTGGGAAACAGAGGTATGGGTGGCAGATAATCCCGATCATCTCATTCACTTTAACGGCAAGAGATTTCTGGGGCCGTATAAAGAGTAAAGCAATCTTTCTGACCCCCCGGCGAAAATGCTTACAAAACAACCGCCACTGTATTTGACGGCATACTTTGGTCTGTAGCGTTTATTGCCTCGACCCGATATTTGAGCTGAATTCCGGGACGACTCCGGGAAACTAACGACGAGTTTTCTGAGCAAGAAGCCCTCAAAAAACTATGGAAAGTCACCTATTTTTTAATTAACCCCTCACCTATTTTATTTTTTTAGAGGTTGTTATGAGGTATGCAGGACTTACGGATGAGCCGGAAAGAAGAAAACGGGAACATGGAAACCCTCGCGACTTCAGAGTTATGCAGCAATTCACTTCCGAGACGGCTGCCCGGCAATGGGAAAGGAGAATGACGGCCCAGGGATATGAGGAAGATACCATCGGCAAAGGCTGGAAATATGGCTATACATTTTCAATCTGAAGTTAGTTCGTAGTTCGTTGTTCATGGTTTGGCAGGGAAATCTGGGGACACCATACCAATTTCTTTTTACCGGCAGGTGGAGGATTCAAGGCCTCAGAATGTAGGGTATGCTCTGCACACCATTTAGAAGTTGGTGGGCACAGCCTACTCTACATGCCTTCATGATTAAACCAAAGCAAATCCAAAATCCCTTTATGTCAACTATGTGGCATTAATAGGTAGTGCAGTAATCAAAACACAAAAAAGAGAATCGAATTAAACAACATTGTCCTTCATTTCACTAGGTGGTATTGATAGTTAGTGAAATAAAAAAATACATAAAGACAGAGAACCCAATCAAAAAGCGTTATCCTGCATCTCACTAGGTAGCATTGACAGGTAGTGAAACATTCTTATTTTGCTTCATAGAGTATATAGGCTTAAAATCTTGGGATACCATACCAATTTCTTTTTATTGGTGAGTGTTAGGCTTAAAATCACAGGCCTTGGTGATGGTTGAACTAACCGTCGGCTGAAAGTGTCTGCACATTTAGATTTGGGGCCTATATCGAATAATCAATATAGACCCCGATTTTAATAATTCTTAACAATCCGTCCCTATCTGGATATAAGGACAACCAGTTATTATTCGGCATGCGGAGGAAGATACAGGCGTATATCATCAATGAAAACCGTACCTTTACCACCAGCCTGCGGATTATTTCTATTGCCGAAACCGATACCAAAACTGCTGACGTTGTTAAGATTTACACCCAGGTCTGCAAACCTCTGCAGTGGGATTTCCCACTGCGCCCAGTCACGTATTTGCGAAGCATTGGGAACATCATGATAGACTACAGCATTGCCGTTGAGAATTATGTACATCGGCTCAGAACTATTTGAAATTATCCCAATATCTTTTTCGTTCCATCCCCCAGGAACAGTGGTGCTGGGGAAACTGACATTGGAGAATTTAGCCTGACACACAGCTCTAGCATCATGGCTTGTCAATGCCAAGCCTATGTAAATAGGCGCACTCATCGTGACGGTCTTCAAAGGAAACTGAGTCCACTGGTTGCCGTCCAGCGAACGATACGCCCTGACAAGTCCGCCTGCCGAACGGTTCAATTTCACCCAATATGGTGCGGTAATGTTCGGGTCAAATTCCCTGTTTGTGGATGCACCGTTAGTGAGACGATACTGAAACCGAATGCCGTTACCAGGGGTAATAAGTACAGCAACATTGGCTGAACCCGGCTCAAGTGAATCACGAATCATTACACCCGCTTTTGCAAATGGATCGGCGTTCTCTAGGTTATCAACCTTTGCGACGATAGTTACGGCGCCGCTAACCTCCTTATAGGCAAAGTGAAATTCATCGGCAGTATCATAGATATCAGCTCCCGAGGATGTCATTGTATAAGTGCCCACCGGTCCTTCCATGAAACTACCGACATAAGCCGGATAGCCTTTAATCCACAGTGATAAAGACGCAATGCCATCCCTGGTCCAGTCGCTTGCTTTACCGCTTTGCTTCATCACTGCTTCTGAATATTTGCTGTTGTTATCATAGAAAAAGGGCATTGACTGTTTGTCGCCGTGAACGATCGAGGTTTCAACAAAATGCTCACCAATATTGAAATTCGGATCACTATAACCGACCGTTGCACCATTTGTCTGGGTGCCCCATCCGTCTTTCCATGTGTCGAATACCCTGTTAGGATCGTAGTCGTTATAACTCTCGAAATTATCCACAATGATGAAGTTGGCCGTCGTAAAGTTCCAGACAGCACCCATCCAGGGGTTGTTTAGGTCCAAATCATTAATTTCATCAACCCGCCAGTAATAGATTGTATTGTATTCGAGA
>CAZIED010000178.1:0-4984 GCA_964538525.1 uncultured Pirellulales bacterium
CATCCACGATTTCGGAACCACTTTCAAGGCCTATAGACGGGAGATGATTGCAGAATTGAACCTCTTTGGAGAAATGCACAGATTCATACCGGCTCTGTTATCGCGAAGCGGTGCTAAAATAGTCGAGATACCGATAAAGAATATTGCCCGTTCAGAAGGCACGAGCAATTATGGAATTTCGAGGACGTTCAAAGTCATTTTTGATTTGATAACACTGAGGTTTTTGCTGGGATATGCTGCAAGGCCGCTTCACTTTTTCGGCAAAACAGCTATGTACTGCATCATTGCGGCGGTGCTGATGGATGCTTATATACTCTACGATAAGTTTATTTATAACGTGCCTATTATGGTTGCACACGGCCCAATGGCAGGACTGGCGGCTGTGCTGCTGCTGGTCGGACTAATCCTTATCTCCACCGGCCTGATAGGGGAGCTGATAAGCAGGGTTTATTTCGAATCTACAAACAAAAAGATATATTCGGTACGCAAAATCCACCGCAAAACAGTTCATTGATAACTGATTAAATCTATGAAAAAGAAAAAATCTCCGATTGGTTTTATAATCATTTTACTGGTTGTAGTAACAGGTGCGGTTTTCCTTGTCCGACATTTTCATATCAAAAATTTTCAAGTCATAAGGCAGAATGTTCTTTACTCCAGTGGCCAGCCCCGCGGAATGGATTATCCTCGCCTGCTTTACAAGTATCATATTGCAACCATTGTGAATGTTCGGCTGATTTCGGAACATAGAAGTCACAACTGGTATAATGAAGAAATAACCTGGGCCAGAAGTAACGGCGTCAAATACATTGAAATGCCTATTGAAAGAGGTCACTACTTACCCGACGAGAAAACTCAAGACCAATTCCTCGCTATAATGGCTGATAAGACCAATCTGCCGGTTCTCCTGCACGGAAGCGCCGATGATAAGAGGGTTGCCCTGCTGGTGGCAGTTTGGCTACGGAAAAACCAGGAATATAATCTGGAACAAACTATGAAGGTCTTCAGAACAATTATTGACGATCGCGAACCAATTCCAGATGAAATAAAATTTATTGAAAACCTGACAAAATAACCTTCTCTTTAAGCTCGCTGTTACCGACGTTTTTTACGGCCGGTGATGATTTGTGGAATAGTGCTCCACTCGTGTCTTCTTTTAACCCACTTATCTTTTCGTAGTAAAATACCTGTCTGAAACGGTTGCCCTCCGCTAATTCTTTCAAATAGTCAGAAAAACAAACTACCCAGTCGCCTCGCTCATACTGCTCATAAAGCAGCGATCTATCTTGTATCACCGGTACTACCTTCCCAAAATACTGGACAAATCTGCTGGAGGCGCGTCGGTAAGCGACGAGTTTATCCGACTTCGGCACAATCCCGGCAATCCTTTCGGCAAAATCTCGGGCATGCCGGTCCACATCTATCACAGTAAAAAAAACTGCATAACAAACCATAATCCCGACAATGATACCAGCGAAGATTGCCACTGAGGCAGCGCCAGGCTTTCTTTTAGAAAAGAGTACTGCCACAGATAGGATCACCACTATCGCAACGATGCTAAGCGCAACGGTAGCAACCAAAAGTTGGGGCCTGGTAATAGCAATGTAGATAGAACCGCCGACCGCTCCCAGGATTATCGCGATAATATGGCCTCGTAAAACATTCTTTGCGAACCTCTGTGTGTATGCCTTTCGGGTAAAAATCATATCCTCTAACAGGATCCCTATAAGAATAGCCATTGCCGGCATCAAAGGTAGCAAGTAATGCTGACGTTTGCCGGCATCAATGGTAAGAAAAACCATGTCTATAACAAACCATAGCCATAGAAACTGCATTACCGGCCGTTTCTCCTCCCATATTTTATAGAAGGGGGCAATCAAGGCCATAGGCAGAAAAGCTACCCATGGCGTGACATACTTAAACATCATACCGAAATAGTAGTAGATAGGATAATTCCCTAGTGCGTACTCACCAAACAGCCGGTCGAAAAACTCACGCTTCCATACTATTAAATTCCACCCTACCTTGTGCGCAATGGCCAAAGGCCACGGCAGCATTATAACCATAACAATAATCGGTCCAATAACAGGCAACAGTTTTGCAGGAACCTTCCACTGACGATGTATTACAATATACGAGAGCATTGGGATAAAAACGTAGACAAGCTGAGCCGGCCCCTTGGCAAGGTTTCCGAGTCCGAAACTTATCCAGAAAATCAGCATATACACAATTTGTTGCTTGCGGGCTTGAGAGGTAATTGCTGAATAAAAGCTCATCAGGCAGACAATTATGAAGAACGCAAGTGCCATATCCGGCCTGGCAATATGCGAGCAGCGAAAATAACTTAGCGATGTCACCCATACCCCCGTCGAAATTGCCGCTATTCTGAAAGATAGCCACCGATTTACAAAATAAAGGACGGTTGCTGCCGACAAAAACGCAAAAACAGCGCTTGGTAATCTCGCAGTGAGCTCATCAACCCTTCCTGTTATCTTAGCCAGGCCCGCCACAAGCCAATAGCTAAGCGGCGTCTTGTTAATCCTGGGTTGTCCATTGAGAGTGGGAAGAATCCAATCGCCACTTTCAAGCATCTCACGTGCGGTAACCGAAACAAAGCATTCATGGCTGTCGAGCGATCTTTTTGAAAGCATCCAGAATGAATTTGCTGCGGCAAGAATTAGCACGCCGCAAACAATAAGAATTTTTGTTCCTTTCGAGTTGATTTTGCACTCTTGCATGACTTACATAGCCCCCAGTTCAATCTTCGGCTTTATCAGCAACAGTTACAGCATCACCTCTGCCATGTTTGTAAATCAAGTGAAGGTTTCGCAAATATATAAACGTGTTCAACGAAAATGCAAGCATGAAAATAGGATTTTTTATGTGCACGGAGTAACTAAGGAGGATTAAGCTGCCCGCCAGCGATAAAAACCAGAAAGCCGTCGGCACAATAGACCTCTTTTTATATTCACTTACTATCCATTGGACGATAAATCGGCCGGCAAATACAGCCTGCCCAATCAAAGCAATGGTTGCCCAGACAGGGTCGCCAACTATCTGTTCCATTACCGCTTTTTTGAAAAATTCAATTGCTGCACTAATCATATTTTTTCTCCAATTTTCAACAAAGGATACAGCGTATGGCGTACAGAAACTCACCGCTGTACGCTGATTCCTGTGCAGAGCCGATTATGATTTTATCAGCTTGATTATCTCATCGAGATTGTTTGGCGCTTCGACAGGAGGATTACTGAACCGGCCTTTTTTATCCTTATGATAATTGACCGTCAGGTTGGGGTCTTTTAACGGGTGTCCCGTCAGCACGCAGGCGACACGCTCATCGGCTGCGACGACGCCTTCATCTCTTAGATGTTTTAAGCCCGCTATTGTCGCAGCCGAGGCCGGCTCACAGCCAAGTCCGAACTTGCCGATAATCGCCTTTGCGTCGCAAATCTCGTCATCGGTGACCGCACGCACGACGCCGTTACATATATCAATCGCCCGCAGGCATTTTTTCAGATTAACTGGGCGAGAAATCTCTATAGCCGAGGCGCACGTATGCGGCGAAAAGTGGCGAGCCGTCAAATCAGCATAGAAGCTATCAATAATTTCCTGGTTCACTCTGCCATTATTCCAGGTTAGCTTTTTATTGTTGACTAAGTCAAATAAAGTATCTGCGCCGGTGGCATTGATGATCGCTATGCGTGGTAATCGCTCAACCAGCCCAAGCTGCTTCATTTCGGCAAAAGCCTTGCCAAATGCGCTGGAATTGCCGAGGTTGCCGCCGGGAACGATAATCCAGTCCGGCACCTGCCAGTCCAAAGCCTCGATGATGCGATACATTATGGTCTTCTGGCCTTCGAGCCGGAACGGATTCAGCGAGTTGAGAAGATACAGTCCCAGCGTTGTGCAGACATCCTGAACCTGGCGCATGCAGTCATCGAAGTCGCCCTGTACCTGAATCGTCTGTGCGCCGTAATCCATGCCCTGGCTCAATTTGCCAAAGGCGATTCGGCCTGAGCCGATAAAGACGGCGCATTTTAAGTTGCAGTGATGTGCGTAAAGTGCGACCGATGCAGAAGTATTGCCGGTTGATGCGCAGGCGCTTGAGGTTGCGCCAACTAATTTTGCGTGGCTGAACGCTGCCGCCATGCCGTTATCTTTGAACGAGCCGGATGGATTCAGCCCTTCATATTGCAGAAACAGATGCCCCGGCTTCATATCGACGTATCCGGCTATGGCGTCATTTTGCTGAAGGATTGTCTGGCCTTCACCTATGGTAACTTTGTATCTATCTTCGCAGAAGTCCAGCAGCTCTCTGAAACGCCAGACGCCGGAGAAATCAAGTGCGTTGTTTCTATTTGCCCAGCGTTTGGCAAATTCGTTTAGCTTGCCGGGCACTTCGAGCCTGTCCCAGTTGTAGTGTACATCCAGCAGCTCGCCGCAGGCCGGGCATTTAAATAGCGACTGGCCGCAATCAAACTCCGCCCCGCAAGCGGGATTTATACACTTCTGATAAGCCGCATCAGTTATACTCATATCAAAAGACTCCTTATCAGGTTTGGAGGCATTATAAACAATGAGTGGGTTTTTTGGTATAGAAATTGGCTTTGTTTTGCATAATTAGTCTATTTCTTCATAATTTCCCGGCGAGTTGGGCTCTATAGCCGGTTTCTTCATCGGTGGCCCTGAACGGGTCCAGCTTTCGTATGAGCTGGATTCTTTGAAGCTCGAGTATCGTTTTATACAGGCTGTGCTCTATTCGGCGTTCATACATTAAGAGGCGCTCGAGCACCCGTGCATTTGAGAAGTCCTTTATGGCCAATCGTCCCAGAGCCAGATCGCCGTCCGAGGTGGAGGGTACCCCCTGCGGCTGGTCAGGGCCTTTGAAAAACAGCGATTTAGTGAGTTTGGCTAATAGGCTGGAGGTATTATCTGCGTTCATCGCGTCGATGGCCTGATTCTGGATGCGACCGGCCCGTTT
>CAZIED010000179.1:0-4954 GCA_964538525.1 uncultured Pirellulales bacterium
GTGAACGACTTGTTGAATGGAGTTGAGTAAAATTTCCCGGGATATAGAAAATTACAAATAAGATTGTATTATTAGCTCGAAAAGTCACCAACTTGGTACTAAAAGTTTTATAAACACCATCATTTAAGTTTATTGAGGACGTGGAAAATGTTAGCAAATAAGCTTTTCTCTAATTATTTAAGAAAGATTTCTCTACAAGCTATCCTTACTTTAACGGTCGTATTTTTTGTAAACACCTGCATCGCAAAGCAAGAAGCCAAAGATTTCCCTTTTTTAAATCCTGAATTGAGTATTAAGGAGCGCGTTGACGATTTGGTAGGCAGGATGACCCTTGATGAAAAAATTGGACAAATGGTGAATGAAGCACCTGCCATCAAGCGATTGGGCATACCGGAATACAACTGGTGGAACGAATGTCTTCATGGCGTAGCTCGTGCAGGATTAGCCACAGTATTTCCTCAGGCCATCGGTTTGGGCGCCACCTGGGATGAAGACCTGATGTTCAGGATTTCAACGACCATCTCTGATGAAGCCCGTGCCAAACATCATGATTTTGTTAGAAAAGGCAAAAGGTTTATTTATCAAGGCCTTACTTTCTGGTCGCCTAACATAAATATATTTCGCGACCCGCGGTGGGGAAGAGGACAGGAAACATACGGAGAGGATCCCTTCCTAAGCGGTAGACTGGCCGTGCAATTTATAAAGGGTTTACAGGGAGACGACCCAACATATTTGAAAACCATTGCAACTGTCAAACATTTTGCCGTTCACAGTGGGCCCGAACCGGAGCGGCATTCTTTTAATGCAGTGACAAATGAAAAGGATTTTAGGGAAACCTATCTCCCCCAATTTGAGATGGGAATTAAAGAGGGTAAGGCATACTCGGTAATGTGCGCTTATAACAGGTACAATGGAGAAGCCTGCTGTGGGAGTGACCATCTATTAAACGGGATCATAAGAGGTGAGTGGGGTTTTAATGGTTACATTGTTTCCGATTGCGGCGCGATTACTGATATTTATAAGGACCACAAAATTGTACCAACACCGGAAGAAGCAGCCGCCCTGGCTGTAAAATCCGGTTGTGACCTGGAGTGTGCGACTGTCTATCAAAATCTAACAGAAGCCGTTAAAAAAAATTTAATTACTGAGCAGGAAATTGACATTGCAGTCAAACGGCTCTTTACTGCCCGATTTAAATTGGGCATGTTTGATCCTCCAATTATGGTGAAATATGCGCAAATCCAATACGACGTGGTTGATTGCAAAAAGCATCGCGATTTAGCCCTTGAAGCTGCTCGTAAATCCATTGTTTTATTGAAAAACAAGAACAATCTATTGCCTTTGAAAAAAACAATTAAAACCATAGCCGTCATCGGACCAAATTCAGACGAATGGCTCATGCTCTTAGGCAATTACAACGGCGTTCCCTCCGATCCGGTCACACCATTAAGGGGTATAAAAGAGAAATTGCCCGCTGATTCCAAAGTTCTGTATGCACAAGGTTGTGAGTTGGCAGAGGGGATACCCATGTTTGATGTTGTCCCCCCCGAAGTTTTATTTCATGGAGAGGATGAAACAGGATTAAAAGTTGAATATTACAATAATAAAGAGTTAAACGGCCCGATCTTATTTTCTTCAGTTGATAAGAATCTTGATGTCAATTGGCATGACAAAGCCCCACGAGAAGATATGGACGATGATAATTTCGGCGTAAGATGGACCGGCGAATTGAAGCCCGAACAGTCCGGGATGTATCAGTTGGGATTTATTACTACATGTAAGGTCAGACTTTATTTGAACGACAGTGTCATGGCAAATACCACCTATCATTTCAGAGATGAGTTCGGTGATCCACGGCTAAGAAAATCGGCGCCTATTTATCTGGAGGCCGGAAAGAAATATCCAATAATGGTTGAGGTGGGAGAATCTTATGCCGATGCCCAGGTTCAGCTGGTTTGGTCCAAGCCCAGACCTAATCCCAAACAGGATCTAAAAAAACAGGCACTTGAAATAGCAAGGCAGGCTGAGGTAGTGGTGATGTGCATGGGGCTTTCTGCCAGATTGGAGGGAGAGGAAATGGATATTGAGGTTGAAGGATTCAGGGGAGGCGATAGAACCCGGCTGGATTTGCCGATAGTTCAGCAAGAATTGATAAAGGATATTCATGCTATTGGCAAACCAATAGTATTGGTGCTATTAAACGGTAGCGCCTTGGCAATCAACTGGGAGAAAAAGCATATCCCGGCAATCATCGAAGCTTGGTATCCCGGCCAGGCCGCTGGCCAAGCAATTGCTGATGTGATTTTTGGAGATTATAATCCTGCCGGTAGGCTTCCGGTAACTTTTTATAAATCCATTAAAAATTTACCTGCCTTCGAGGAATATCAAATGAAGGGACAAACCTACCGGTATTTCAAAGGCAAACCTCTGTATCCTTTTGGCTACGGATTAAGCTATACTTCATTCAAGTACAATAATTTAAAAGTCGCTGAAAAATATAAGGTAGGAGACGCCGTAAAGATTTCCGTAGATTTAAAAAATATTGGTAAGCTGGCTGGTGATGAGGTAGTTCAAGTTTATTTATCAAGTTTGAATTCGCCCGTAGCTGCTCCTATTCGCTCACTTAAAGGATTCAAAAGGATTCATTTGTTACCAGGCGAGGTTAAAACCGTAGAGTTTTCAATCTCTCCAGATGCTTTTTCGTTTATCAACGAAAAAAATGAAAGGGTAATTCTTCCCGGACAATTTGAAATTTCAGCAGGTGGTGGACAGCCTGAAAGTGATGTTGGAAAAAAAGACTCCAAGGTTCTCAAAGCCAGGATAAACCTTCTTTAATCTATTTTTTAGAATTGGAGTGTACAATGAAAAAAATACTTTGTCTTCTTTTCACTAACGTTATGATTGGACTGAATGTCTTCGCACAGAAGAGCACACAAACTGATGTAAACAGTCTGCCTCCGCCTGTGAAGCTAACCGCTCGGCAGGATCATCAAAGGATGATGGATCTTCTGCAAATAACATCATTGAGGCCGGGGAGAAATGGCATGAATCCTCAAGCTGAAAATTACGCAAATTACGATGAGTCCAAGGCCAATCCCTATCCGAACCTGCTGGACCCGCTGGTTTTGAAAAACGGGCAGAAGGTCGCGACGGCGGAGATGTGGTGGAATCAACAACGCCCGGAAATTGTGGAGGACTTCGACAGGGAAATCTACGGCCGAGTCCCCAAGGACACACCTAAGGTGAATTGGGAGGTGACCAGCACGACCAGGGAACCGAATGGCACCGTGCCAACTATCACGAAGCAGCTCGTGGGCCATGTTGACAATTCGTCGTATCCGCTTATTACCGTTGACATCCAATTGACACTGACCACCCCGGCCAAAGCGGCTGGTCCGGTGCCGGTGATAATGGAATTTGGTTTCGGAGGATTCAGCGGTCGCAGCCTGCGCGGTGGTGGCGGCGAACCTGGTTGGCAACAACAAGTTCTCGCCAAGGGCTGGGGCTATGCCATCATCACTCCCAACAGCATTCAAGCCGACAATGGTGCGGGCCTGACGCGAGGCATCATCGGACTGTGCAACAAGGGCCAGCCCCGCAAACCGGATGATTGGGGTGCGTTGCGTGCCTGGGCCTGGGGCGCCAGCCGCGCTCTGGATTATTTTGAGACCGATAAATCAGTGGACGCCAAGCAAGTCGTCCTTGAGGGTCACTCTCGCTATGGTAAGGCAACGCTCGTTGCCATGGCGTATGACCAGCGTTTCGCTATCGCTTTTGTCAGCTCCTCCGGCGAAGGTGGCGCCAAGCTTCACCGCCGCAATTGGGGCGAGATAGTGGAAAACGTCGCCGGGACGGGCGAGTACCACTGGATGGCCGGTAACTTTATCAAGTATGCCGGCCCATTGAGCTGGAACGATTTGCCGGTGGACTCTCACGAGCTGGTCGCTTTGTGCGCCCCGCGACCTGTGTTCATTAGCGCCGGCGCAACCAATGGAGATGGATGGGTGGACGCCAAGGGCATGTTCCTGGCCGCGGCCGGTGCCGGGCCGGTCTATAAGCTCCTGGGTAAAAAGGATATGGGGACTACAGAATTCCCACCGATTGAGACACCGCTAATCGACGGTGACGTGGCCTTTCGCCAGCATAGCGGCGGGCACACCCCCGGCCCGAACTGGCCAACGTTCCTTACGTTCGCCCAAAGATATCTAAAAGCGCCGGCAGTCAAACCAGCCGATGCGTCTGAAAAATAATCGCACTTATTTAAAAAGAAGTTGAAGAAGATATGAATATTTTAGGCATTTCGGGTAGTCCACGGGCGAAAGGTAATACGGCATACGCGGTTCAATATGCTCTTAAAATATTAAAACAAGAAGGCCTTATCCGTGTTCGTTGTTATGTGTTGAGTGTTCATCGATGAACAACGAACGATGAACAATCTTTCAGCAAGATGATATGCCGCAAATTATAGATGCCATGAAATGGTGTCACGGATTACTAATAGGCTCGCCGGTATATTTTGGCATGGTTTCAGGACAGCTCAAAACGATGATGGATAGATGTGTAGTGGTGCGTCCCTGTTATGGTGAGCCGCTGCCGATGAGCGGCAAAATCGGCGGAGCGATAGCATGTGCCAATTCCAGAAATGGAGGCCAGGAGATTACTATTCAAAATATTCAAACGTTTTTGCTTCAGATGAATATGCAGGTCATTGGCGATGGACCAGACTATTCACATTCAGGAGCGACAATCGCAGGACAGGCACAGGATGATTCGTGGGGCATGGAAACAGTAAAGAACTTGGCCTTGAATATGGCCGGAATATTAAAAGTTGATAAGAGATAATAAAAGAAATCCTTTTGGTGCAGGATATGAATAATAAAAAGGTAATACTATGAAAAACTTAGGTATATTTATTCTAATATTTGTTTTAATTATATTCATACATGTCAACAAA
>CAZIED010000180.1:0-4945 GCA_964538525.1 uncultured Pirellulales bacterium
GATGGATTCCCGCCTGCGCGGGAATGACAACGGGGCGGTTTGTCACCACGTCATTCGCGTGGCGTTTGAGACGGCGGCGGATACGGAATTCGATTATCTTGTGCCGGATGAACTATGGCCAATTGAGGCAGGCCAGCGAGTTGAAGTGCCATTTGGCAGAAAAAACAAACTTGATGTTGGATTTTGTGTAGGTGTTGAAGAAGAGGGGCAAAGGCAAAAAGGTACAGAGGCACAAAGGGGAGAGAGAAAATTTAAGCTCAAGAAAATCGAAAAAGTAATTGATAAAGAGCCGTTGCTGGATGCAGACCTTATGGAGCTGGCTCGCTGGATAAACAGCTTCTACGTTTGTCCATTGGGGCAGGTTTTAGCAGCAATGGTGCCGAGCGCCGTAAAAAAAGCCGCAGGTACAATAACAGAACGATATATCTATCTTACAATTAGCGCAGAAAAGGCCAGCGAGACAGCAAGTCTGTTGAAAGGAAAACGGCAGAAGGAAATTATTGGGTATTTGTGGCAACGGCAAGCCTTCAATTCAGAAACGGCTTTAGAGCTGCAGGCTGTTTTGGAAGCGATCGGCTGTGGTAAAGAGCCTATAAAAAAATTGGTGGAAAAACAGATTATCGGAATAATTAAGAAGACCATCTTGAAGTCTTTGCCTGCGATTCCGAAAGGCATTTCGATTAAGTCGGAGAATGTTGTGCTCAACGAAGACCAGCAAAAGGCAATGGCTCATTTCAAAGCTACAATTGAGTCGGAAAAGTTTGGTGTGACACTTTTGCATGGCGTTACAGACAGCGGCAAGACCGAGCTTTATATAAGGGCTATCGAGGAGGTTTTGCGAAAAGGCAAAAGCGCCATCGTTTTGCTTCCAGAGATTGCTCTTACGACGCAGACCGTTCAGCGTTTTAATGCCAGGTTTAAAAAAATCGCTTGTTTGCATTCAGGCTTAACATCTGCTCAGCGAAATGTGCAGTGGCAAAAGATTAAGGCGGGCGATGCCGATGTGGTTATCGGTGCTCGCTCGGCAATTTTTGCTCCACTATCGAGACTGGGACTTATCGTTGTTGATGAGGAGCATGACCAAAGCTATAAGCAGGATACTGCTCCGAGGTATAACGGCAGAGACGTTGCGATAAAACGGGCACAGCTGGCAAATGCTTATTGTATTCTTGGTAGTGCCACGCCGTCTTTAGAGACGCTGTCTAATTGCCAAAGTAAAAAATATTTCAGCCTGGTGCGTCTGCCAAAAAGGGTGATGGACCTGCCTATGCCTGAAATGAAGTTGATAGACATGCAGAAGCAAGGTCGCACCGATAAGGGTATTAATCTGATAAGTGAGCCGCTGGCTGAAAGTTTGAAACGGACACTGGAAAGAAAAGAGCAGGCGATTTTGCTTTTAAATAGACGTGGCTATAGTAATTTCATCTTTTGCCCATCCTGTAAATACACATTGCACTGCCGAAACTGCGACGTGATGCTGACTTTCCACAAGTCGGAAATCCCGACCCGGCGACAAGTACAAACGATTACGGGAAGACACATAACTTTTGGCTATGCGATGTGTCACTACTGCTTTTCGCAGACGTTGGTTCCTGAAAAATGTCCCTTGTGTGGTAAGGGATTGGCTATGATAGGCCTCGGCTCACAACGGCTTGAAGAAGAATTGGCCAGAAAATTTCCGACGGCGCGCCTCTGGCGAGTTGACAGCGATTCAATGACGAAAGGTGACTATTATCGGGTGCTGGAAGATTTTAGCCAGGGGCGAATCGATATACTGGCTGGTACACAGATGCTTGCTAAGGGTTTGCATTTTCCCAATGTCACTTTAGTGGGGATTATTAGTGCCGACACCTGCCTTTATCTGCCGGATTTTCGGGCGAATGAACGGACATTTCAATTGATTTCACAGGTGGCAGGGCGAGCCGGCCGATCCGAGAAAAAAGGTACGGTATTTATTCAAACATTTCTTCCGAATCAGCCAGCCATACAATTTGCCCTTCGCGGAGATTTCGACGGTTTCGTAAAGGAAGAGCTAAAGCATCGAAAGATTTGTAATTTGCCGCCATTTTGGAGGCTGGCTCTTATTATTTTAATGGACAGTAATTTCGATAGGCTTGAGACTGCCTCCAAGACTATGCGCGACAGAATAGATACTATCATGAAACTAAATCGGCTGAAAGCGATTGTTAGAGGACCTATGCCTGCAATGATAAGCCGCATACAGCGTTTGCACAGGATGCAAATAATTGTTCAGGCGCCACAGCCGGATATTTTGAGGGACTTATTTAATATTTTGCGCGCCCGCAGAGCTGCCAGGCCGACTGTCAAAGTTGTCATAGATATTGACCCCGTCAATTTATTATAGCTTGCAATTGGAAGGCTGATGTGCTAAAGTGGCGACGACCGGGGTGTAGCTCAGTTTGGCTAGAGCGCTTGGTTCGGGACCAAGAGGTCGCTGGTTCAAGTCCAGTCACCCCGATTTTTTGATTTTCTTAAGGTAAAAGCATATAAGTTGTTGTGCCGGTTATTCAAGCATAAATAGCATGCCGAAAGATTCAAAAAATATCCAAAAAAGGACAAAACCGTAACAAAATTGTAACACTAACCACGCATAATTACCCTTGTTAAAGGTACAAATTTTTTGTTAATTTGTCTTTGAAAGGAGAATTATTATGGAAACATTGAAAAAAATTACAATCATCTTCCTCCTGGCCATTGGCTTAGCTGGCTCAGTCGCGCTTGCCAAGTCCGCCAGCGTCCTATTACAGGAAGGCCTCTATGCCGAAGAGGTCGAGGGCAACCTTGATACGGCAATCAAGGTTTATCAGCAGGTGATAGATGACCCTTCAGCCAGCAAGCCTACCGTAGCGCAGGCAATGTATCGGCAGGGTATGTGCTATCTGAAACAGAAGGATGAGCAGAAGGCAAAAGCAGTTTTTCAGAAGCTGGTCCAGCAGTACGCAGATCAAACAAGTCTTATTGAAAAGGTTGCGCCTTTGCTTGCTGATCTTACGAATCACGACCCTGCTACTTTAATGCCGCCGGATACATTGGCCTATCTCGAGCTGGGTAATCCCGGCAGGCAGATTGAAACAATTCTCCAGATGCTGAAAGGTACTCCTTTTGAGAACCCTCTGGCGGCTATTGGAGGTGGCAAAGGCCAAGGGCAGGCTGGGCCGGGAGGCAGATCGACCGGCGATATAATCCAGGCGCTGTTGAATCCGAGCATGATGGCGGAATTTAAGAAAATACGAGGTATGGCTATTGGCATTACGGATATAGGACAAAATAATCCACCATCAATTGCTGTATTGTACCCCGGCAAAAGCGATGCTTTACGCGGCATAATTTTAGCACTGCTAAACATAGTAGGAAAAGCGAGCGAGCCTATCGAAGGTATGCAGAGCATTACTATTGAGAATGGTCCAGGCGTAGCTTACGATGATGAAGTAATAATCATTGCACAGCCCCGCGAGCGTTTGATTTGGTGCGTCAAGCAGTATAAGGGCATTACCAACGAACCTACACTTGCTTCCCAGAACAAAGTGTTTGCAAAATTAAGCAAGGAGAACCGTCAGGCTAACGCCTTTACGGTTTGGGTGGATGGCGCACGAGCTTATTCGGCTGTTTCCGGAATGCTGACACAAATGGGACAGGCAGAACAGCTTCGTATTGTTGACGGTATCGCCGACCTGAAAAACGTCGAAGATATAGTAGCAACATTTTCAATTCAGCAGATGGGTATCGCTATAGATACCAACATCAACTTCAAGGATGGTCACAATTGTCTGCCTTATAAAATGATTCAAACTCCAAACTTGAGCGCTAATGGTTTCAAAGGCGTGCCACCTGAGGCTGTTGCCGTGGCCAGCTTTGCGTATGGTGAAGCTGGAAGCGGCAGCACCGAAACTGCACATAAAGCTTTGGAAAGGCTGACAGGTTTAAGCGTTGGACGTGAAATCTATTCCAATATTGAACAGGTGAATCTCTTTATCATGCCGAGCCAGGGGACAGTTAATGTAGGTGGGGTTATCGGGCAAATTGCGCCATGTTTCGGCCTGACGCTGACCAGCCGCGAACCTCAGCACACTTACAAGCTCCTAACTCAGATTTTAGAAATAGCTAATCTGCTGGCAACTGCAAGAGGAGCTGCACAAGGCGTTGAGCAGTCAGACGCCGCTGCAGGTAAATATGTGCTGCCGCTTGGACGTGACCAGAAGATTTATTTTTACATAGGTCAGCGTGACAAAATTACAACTCTGGCGCTTAGCCCCGAAGTTCTCAAGGCCTCGTTATCGGCAGTTGAGAATAATAAATCCGCTCTAACTGCCGGTGTTCTGCAGGAGCCTTTTAAGCAATTAACCGCCGACACAAGTAAAATGGTTCTGGTTAACGTCGGTGGAGCTATTCGTATGTCTGGCCCAGTTATAATCGGGCCTGTTGAGAACCCTGATCGTGAAAAGTTACAACAGGCATTAGAGCAGTTAGCTCAAGCCTGCAGTCGAACAACGGTTGAGCTTCGTACAAATGAACAAGTTAACAATTTTGTTCTGCATGCCGGAATAACTAATCTGCCTCCGGTAAATCAGGTGTTTGAGCTGGCCACGCAGATTTCCAAGATAATCTCACAAGCCAAAGGTCAGGCCAGAACCGAGAGGCAAAGGGCGGAAGCTCCCGCTCATGTAATCAAGACGAGCAAGGCACCGGTGATTGATGGTACATCGGAGGAGCTTTGGTCTGCCGCCCGGCAGTACAAGATTGGAAACGTAATATATTCCCCGCTTTCCTCTGCGGATGACTGTTCGGCTGATTACAGAGCGATGTGGGATGCAAATAATCTCTACGTGTTTGTTGATGTAACGGATGATACGCTTGTCAACGACACAAGCCCGAATCAAACGGTGACATTGGCTACAGGTTCAACTGTTCAAAATGCATGGTGGTT
>CAZIED010000181.1:0-4937 GCA_964538525.1 uncultured Pirellulales bacterium
GACCAGCAGCCAAACAGCGACGTGGATATTCTCGTCGAGGTTGACCCGTCAATAGGTCTGGACTTTGTAACATTGGCGGAAAGAATCGAGAAACTGCTCGGCGTATCCGTTGACCTTGTCTCAAGCAGGGCGGTAAATTCCAGAGCAATGAAATACATTGAGCCGGAGCTGATTTATGTCTAAACGGCCTATCGATTTATTGCTAAACGATATGCTCGATGCCATTGACAGAGTCGAGCAATATACGCAGGGGATGTCATTCGAGATTTGGATTTATTGATTCGTGCTTTTTCTATCTCATATTGCTCTATAGAAAACCACCTACCGTCATTTCGACCGAAGCGTCCTCAAGGGACGCGAAGTGGAGAAATCTATTAAAAAGCAGATTTCTCGACTCGCCTTCGGCTCGCTCGAAATGACATTCTGAATTCTTTTCTACATAACAATCTCATATTTCATTTTTCACTGCGGCGCCTAAAGAAAGTTGATTTATTGCCTCCAGATTGCTTATGTTTATGACTTGTGTTTTTCTGCTGATTCTTTTCATAAGGCCGGTAAGGACTCTGCCGGGCCCAATCTCGTAAAACTGTTCCACGCCATCAGCCAAAAGCCGTTCCATACATTTTTGCCAGTATATTGCGCTGGTCAATTGCTTAATCAATCCTTCGGCGATTTTTTTTGCGCTTTTGTAATACTCGGCATCAATATTTGCTATAATTTTAACGTTAGAAGGCTCACGAATTATGCAATTCGACAGAGCTTTCTTAAGCTCATCTGCTGCACTTGCCATCATTTCTGTATGAAAAGCGCCAGCCACTTCCAGCCGTACTGCCTTTAACGCACCGTATTTTGGAGCCAGTTCTTCAGCCCGCCGGCAGGCTGCTTTACTGCCGCTTACTACAATCTGCCCAGGACAGTTAAAATTAACCGGCAGTAGTAGTTCGCCTTCGCAAGCTTCCTCACAAAGCTGACGCACTTTCTCTTCGTCAAGGCCTATGATACTAACCATCGCACCGTCGGTAGCATCAGCCGCCGCCTGCATAGCCTGGCCGCGTTTCTGCACGAGAATGAGCGCATCCCCGAAACTAATTACGCCCGCTGCATAAAGAGCGGTATATTCGCCCAGACTAAGACCTGCAGTTACATCAGCACGTATGTTTAGTGTTGCTGGATTTGTTCTTAGAACCTCCAAGATGGCAACGGAGGTGACAAAAATCGCAGGCTGAGAAATTGTAGTCGTATTTAGCTGCTCGGCAGGGCCATGAAAACAGATTTTCCTCAAATCAAATCCAACTATATCGTTTGCTTTTTGGTAAATAGCCGCAGCCGCTGGGAAGACCATCGCGATTTCTTCGCCCATCCCGACTTCCTGAGCGCCTTGTCCTGGAAATAGAAAAGCGGTCTTCATGATTAGTATTTAGTATATAGTATATAGTATTTAGTATTTAGTATTTCGCTTCACGAGGTACGCTTCACACAATCAAAGCCGAATCACATTTGCACCCCAGGTCAATCCTGCACCAAAAGCCACGAAAATCACAATATCACCCTGTTTGATTTTACCTTCTCTCCTGCAATTATCAAAGGCCAGCGGTACCGAGGCAGCGGATGTATTGCCATATTCATTGATATTTATATAAACCTTTTCGTCCGGCAACTTTAGTCGTTTAGCTGCAGATTCAATAATCCTTCCATTCATCTGATGTGAAATCATCATCTTAACATCATCAATGCTCAAGCCACAATGGTCCAGACACTCGGTAACGGTTTCGACAATTCGCCGAATCGCCTGTTGATAGACCTCTCTGCCTTTAATTTCCATATAGATTTTGTTCGGGTCGTCTAATTTCCTGGACACGGGATAACGAGAGCCATACGCCCGGCAACACAGCGTTTCCCAATAATCGCCATCTGACGACATGGTACTGTATATAATTCCCCTGCATTGGCTGTTCGTCCCCGCAGGTCGAGACTGAAGAACGACAGCTCCCGCAGCATCACCGAAAAGAATGCAGCTTGACCTATCAGCCCAGTTGGTAATTTTAGTTAAAGTTTCTGCGCCAATTACGAGGGCATTTTTAAATCGCCCGCTTTCCAAAAACTGCTGTAAAATCGCCATGGAATAAATAAATCCGCTACAGGCGGCGAGTACGTCAAACGCCCATGCGTTTTTCGCCTGCAGAGCGCTTTGTACAAAACACGCCGTAGAAGGAAAGACCATCTCAGGCGTGATAGTAGCTACAATAATAATTTCGAGCTCACCGGCATCGAGTTTTGCGTCAGCCAGAGCCCTTTTCGCTGCTTCTGTGGCTAATAATGCAGTGCTTTCGCTGTCAGTAGTAACGTGTCGAACCTTGATACCCGTTCGGGATGTAATCCACTCATCCGAAGTATCTACCATCTTCGCTAAATCGTCATTTGTTAATGTCTTGGCTGGCGTAAAGGAGCCACTACCTATGATAACCGCGCGATAAGGGGTAGCCCATTCCTCACTCGACTTGTGCATCAACCATCCTTACGCAAGAGTTTGTTAGATATTCCATAATCTTATTGTTTATTTCTTTGGTGTGAAATGTTTTTGAGGCCAAGATGGCGTTTCTTATAGTTCTGCTTCTGCTTGCGCCATGGCATATCAAAGCTGTGCCATTAACGCCTAATAACAGCGCTCCACCATATTCATTATAATCGTATTTTCTATAGATTCTCATAATAACAGGCTTAAACTCCATAGCCAGCTCGGCCTTCTCCTGAATAAGCTCATCTTTTATGGCCCTGAATAGACCGTCAACCACGCCTTCGGTAAGTTTCAAGATTACATTGCCGACAAATCCATCACAAACTGCAACATCACATATACCTTTGAAGATGTCTCTTCCTTCGATGTTGCCGACAAAATTCATGTTTGGATTTGTCTTCATCAATTCACGAGCCTTTTTTACCACCTCGTTGCCTTTTGCATCTTCTTGTCCAATGCTCATTAATCCAACTCTCGGATTCTCTATACCCAGTAAGTGTTTGGAATATACGCTGGCCATCACCCCATATTGATAGAGATTAATCGGCTTGCAGGCAATATTGGCCCCGACATCACAAATTGTTACCGGCCCTTCGAACGTTGGAAACACCACCGCTACGCCGGGCCGATTAACGCCGGGCAGATTCCTCATCCGCATTTGAAAAGCTACCACACAAGCGCCTGTATTTCCCGCCGAAATAACGGCGTCAGCATAACCCAGTTTGGCCAATTTAGCTAAAACACCAATAGAACTTTTAGGTTTTTTTCGCAGACTCTCGATTGGAGGCTCATCCATCCCAATAACATCAGGGGCGTGCACGATATTAATAGCTGGAGGATGGTGTTTTGAAGAAGATAATCGTGATTCAATTATCTCCTGTGGGCCGACGAGTATAAGCTCATCGCCTTTTTCAAGTAGCTCACTTGCTTCCAATGCACCATTTATGACCTCATCCGGTGCATAATCGCCACCCATTACGTCAATCGCGATTCGCATATTAGCTGCTTTCCTCTTTTTTGCCTAATTTCAAGGTAATTTTTGGGTTCACATAGCCGCAATTCCCACACGCAGCATGCGGCAACTTGGCCTGGCCGCATTTTATGCACAGCGAATAGTTAACAGGCCTTAACCGATGATGGCTGCGGCGTGTGCGGGTTCTGCTTTTACTGGTCTTTTTTGTTGGTAACATCGTCGTTAAACCGCCTTTTCTTTGACACTTATCTTATATTCAAATTAACTGTAAGGTATTCTAAATAGTGAACCATGAGCACTTTGTCAAGCCAAATTTGATTCTCATAAAAAAACCTGCAAACGGTCTTTTTGAAAACTATTGGAGAAAATATCAAAATATTGCTGAAACAAGGGATTTTTTTATCCAGTTTTTGACTTGTTTAATAAATAAGAACTGGTAGAATATCTAATCAAAATTTTGGTGAACTAAACTGATCTGATGTGATTATGGCACGTATTCGCGGGAAAAAAGCTTTATACGAGGTGATAAGCAAATCTCGGACTCAGCCGAGGTACAATAAGACAGTTGAGCCGTTGCGCCAGGACAAAAGCAGCACGGCTGAGCCAATAATACCCAAAGTCGAGCCTGCAGCGACTGTTAAAGTACCGCAGTGGCGAAAAAAACCTAATATAATCCAGCTTAATGCCGGCAGGATTGAAGTTTCGATACCATATCAGTTCGCAATCGTATTTATTTTGTGTCTTGTATTATTGGTTTTGGTTGCATTTCGGCTCGGCCAATTTACCCAAAGAGCGGCTAAATCTTCCGCCCGGACACAATCAAATAACAGGGCTTCTGTCGCAGAAGGCATCGGCGCAAAGACGACGCGAACATCCGGATTGAATGAAAATTTATTTCCAAGCTCAGAAACAATTAAACCCGCTGAATTAAAACCCACCGAAGCAAAAGGTGACCATGTCATTGTGATAGTTCAGTATCAGAGTCGTGCAGATTTAGTGCCGGTTCAACAATATTTTGCCGAGTCCGGAATAGAAACCGAAATTGTTCAACAGGCGGGCTGGTACTTTTTGCTTACAAAAAATAGATATGATAATCCCACAACGCCTGGAACAGACGGCTATAAAATAAGACGGCAAATTATAGACCTTGGACCCAAATATAAAGCTCCAAGAGGTTACGAAACTTTTGCAACGACCTTCTTCAGAGATGCTTACGGTAAAAAAGTCAAATAGTTAGGAGAAATTTTAATGTCTATTGACCATACGTTAAAAATCAAAGGTGCCTTGAGCAGGCATCGAAATGTTCTATCACGGGCTGAACGCATTGAGAAGCTAAAAGATGAAGAGCGATGGTCGGAGGGTCAGTCGGTTTTTGGGCTGCCAAAAGTAGCTCATCGAAAGAGTCGCGCCGGCAAAAAGGCAAAAGAAGCCCCAACTAAAGAGGCTGCC
>CAZIED010000182.1:0-4920 GCA_964538525.1 uncultured Pirellulales bacterium
TCTGCGTGAGGTGCATGGGACTTCCGAAATAATCAACCTCGAAAAGCGACTGCTGATCTTCGCCGACTATTGTTGTAAAGATGGGCGTATCTATTAGCGTAAAGCCGTTGTCGTTGAAGAATCTGCGGATGGCATCGATAACAGTATGGCGGATTTTGCCGATGCACCATTGCCGCTGTGAGCGAAGGTGCAGGTGACGGTGCTTGAGCAGAAAATCGACACCGTGCGATTTTGGCGTGATAGGATAACCTTCAGCGGGGCAGATTATTTCCGCGTTTGTCACAACTAACTCGTAACCGCCGACGCTTCTTTGGTCGGCTCGAACGGTGCCGGTCACGGTCAGTGATGATTCCTGGCCGAGTCGCTTTAGCTGCTCGAAAAGCTCATCGGGGACACTGCCTTTTTCAACAACACACTGGCAAAGGCCTGTGCCGTCACGGATAATCAGAAATTGAATCTTGCCGCTTGAGCGTGACTGGTACAGCCAGCCACATAGAGTGACGGTTTTATCAACATTGTCTTTAAGATCGCTTATGTAAAATTTGTTGTCCATTATTCAATAGCCTTCCATATTCCCAAAGCGCCCGGTCGAGAATTCTTTTTTTTATAATTTCCGCATCAACGCCGTTAATTATGATATCGCATTTTATTTCATTTTGTTTTTCCTCATAAAGTTCATCAAAGAATTTCTTATATCCTTTGAGATAATGTCTTTCCCAATCAGTTGGTTTTTTTACAATTTTTCGACCGTTTATCTCTCCTACTATTTCTCTAAATGCTTTCCAAACATTTTTATCCAAGATGGGGAATTGTTCGGGTGCTTTTAAGTGTTTTAAGAAGACTGTAGTAACCAATGGATATTTATTGAAGTATTTGTCTCTTTTCCAATCATCCCAGGCCTTTTCGGCATTAATCTTTCGAATTAAGCCCTTCCATTTTAGCATTTTACGGAAGATTTCTATTTCTCTGTTCTTTTCTTTCATCGAAAACCATTCGAAATACTCAGAATCCTGATATTTAAATGCCCATTGATTAATATTGATTACCATTTTTTACCCCCTTTCATAGATCAAGTTTTTTCCGTAAATGATTTAGTAGTTGGTCGGTGGATACCCTTATTTGTTCCATAGAGTCGCGCTCGCGGATGGTGCGGAATTGAATCTTGCCTCCAGCCCATCTGTTGTATAGCCAGCCATTTAACATGACGTTTTGGTTCATATACCTGAGTATCTCGTTTACTGTCTATAATTCGCTACCAGATAATTCCTGTCAAGTGTCCTAAGCCAAGAGCCAGCACACATATATTGATTATTGAAATAAACATCAGACCAGCCCTTGGTCTGATTCCCGATAGGGAGCAGCAGCCGATCAGAATCGCAACACTATTCGGCATAAACATCAGCGGTGACGCCCCGATCCATTTAATCCATATTCTGTTAAAATCGTTGCCACAATTACAAGTGGGTATCAGTATAACCGCAGCCAGTATAACTAATCCGGCAATGGCTAAACGCTTTTGTTTAATCTGGTATAATACAGAAAGCAGAATCACGATCAGCAAGCTGGCAACAGTGAGAATAAAGTTATATCTCAAGATGTTATGACGGGGGAGTATCTTTTGCCAATAGTCAAATACTTCGAGGCGAAAAGGAAAGAATTTATGCAGCGCAGAGGTACAGATAACTGAAATAATTAAGAGCAGCCAAATTAAGAGCGTATATCTACCATTGTCTGGTTCTATGATACCCTTTTGGGTTTGTAACATCATGAGATAGAAAATGATAATACTTAGAAGAAAAATGACAGCCAAAAGAAAAGGCAATCCAAACCATGATGGAAAATTTGTGCGGATACGAAGAAAATCAACTGCGGTGATCACACAGATTACGCCGTTTACAGCAAAAAGTATTGAGATAAACAGGCGAAGTGAGAGACATCTATTACTGGAACTATTCATACCTGGATTCTCTTCACTCTTGTCCATTGTTTTTAATTTCTAAATGGACTAAAGCCCCACACAAAAATTTATGCTTCAAATATCAAGTTTTTCACGCAAGTGACTGAGCAGCTGGTCTGTTGTAACTCTCACCTGCTCCATCGAGTCGCGCTCGCGGATGGTAACGGTGCTATCCTGCAAGGTTTGGCCATCTACGGTGATACAGAATGGCGTGCCGGCTTCATCCTGTCTGCGGTAGCGCCTGCCAATCGCACCTTTTTCATCATAAAAGCAGTTGAAATATTTTTTCAGGTCATTGTAGATATTCTGCGATACTTCCGGCATGCCTTCTTTTTTGACCAATGGAAATATGCCAACCTTTATGGGTGCCAGTGTTGGATGAAATCTCAATAGGTTTCTCGTTTCGCCGCGAACTTCTTCTTCATCGTAAGCATCGACTAAAAATGCAAGGGTGCTCCTGTCCATGCCGGCACTTGGTTCGATCACGTAGGGGATATAGCGTTTTCTCGTCTCGTCATCGAAATAGGAAAGCGGCCCAGACTGGTAATTTTCAGCTTCTTCAGCCAGCTCGACTTTTGTCATGTCCCGCCCGTTTTTGAACCACTCATTAAGTGTTCTCATTCCGCGCTGATGCTGCCGCAGGTCGAAGTCCGTGCGATTGGCGATACCCTCAAGCTCCTGCCAATCGCCGCTGCCGAAGGGGAATTTATACTCTACGTCAACGCATGCCTTAGCATAGTGGGCAAGCTCATCGGGGTCGTGCTCGCGGAAACGCAAGTTTTCTTTTTTTATTCCGAGATTCAGATACCAGTTGAATCGCTGCTCTTTCCAGTGCTCGTACCACTTTTCATCCGTACCAGGCTCACAGAAAAATTCAAGCTCGGCCTGCTCAAACTCGCGGGTGCGGAAGATGAATGCCTTGGTAGTAACTTCGTTGCGAAAGCTCTTTCCTATCTGGGCGATGCCAAAGGGGATTTTGACCCTTGTGGTATCGAGGACGTTTCGGAAGTTGACGAAAATACCCTGTGCAGTTTCCGGTCGCAGATACATCAACATCGAATCATCTACGTTTGCGCCCATTTGGGTTTCAAACATCAGACGGAAAGGCATCGGGTCGGTGAATTGTCCGACACTGCCGCAGTTTGGACAAATCTTATTGCTTAAATCCTGCGCTTTGGCCTTAGCAGCATCTACAGAGATATGCTCAGTATGCTCTTCTGTCGCCTCGGCCGTTTTTTCTTTGAGGTGGTCAACTCGCGTTCGGACGTTGCACTTTTTGCACTCGGCGACAAGGTCAGCGAATTGATCTGTGTGGCCCGATGCCTTCCAGATCAATGGGTGCATAAGGATACTGCAATCAAGACCTGCAACATCGTCCCGCATCTGGACGACGCTTTTCCACCAGGCTTTTTTGACATTATTTTTTAATTCGACGCCGAGCGGCCCGTAGTCGTAGCAGCTCGCAAGGCCGCCATAGATTTCGCTGGACTGAAATATAAAGCCTCTTCGCTTGCACAAGCTAACGATATCATCCAGTTTGGTGATTTTCGCCATATTTTACTCTCCAAAAAATTAAACAGAACCTATTATATAGGAAAAAATGATATTGTCTATGTTTAGCCGTCGCGACTCGACTGAGCTCGTCGAAGTCCGTATCGGCGACGGGGTAATTTTTGCAGGAGGTTTAGGTTGGGCATTGTCGATCGAACGAAGGTTTGCATAATTGGAGCTGGCCCTGCAGGTCTAATGGCAGCTATTCATTCTGCTGCTTCAAAAGTCCAAACGGTCATGCTTGAGGCCAACGAAACCGCAGGCCGAAAGCTGCTTCTAACCGGAGGCGGAAGGTGTAATTTTACTCATGTTGCTGCTATCGATGAGCTTGCCAGAGCCTTTGGAGCAAAAGGCAGCCCGTCCTCCGTAGCATCCAGCCTTCGCAGCCGCTTCGGCGGAGAAGGCCTGCGGAGGGTGGAATTTCTCCGCTTCGGTTTCTACCAATCTCCGCCGGAGTCGGTGCGACAGCTTTTTCAGAAATGTGGATTAAAAAGCACAGTTGAGGATAATGGCTGCGTGTTTCCAGCCACAAACCGTTCTGGAGACGTAAGAGATGTTTTGCTGACAGAAGCTAAAAGGCTCGGCGTGCGTTTTGTGTTTTCGGAAAAGGTAAGGAGCGTCAACAAGCACAAAGAGCATTTTGAAGTCAACACCACTAAAGAAACAAGCCTGGCCGAAAAAGTGATTATCGCCACAGGAGGAATGAGTTACTTAGAAACCGGCTCTACCGGTGATGGTTATAAATTCGCTCGGCACTTAGGCCACACAATTATCCAGCCACGAGCTTCTTTGGTACCCTTAGTGACACTGGAAAGCTGGCCAAGCGAGTTGGCTGGCACATCGCTTGATAGCGTGAAAATATCCACCACAATATATAAGAAAAAAATTGTCGTGACAGGTTCGATGCTTTTTACGCATGATGGCATCGGCGGGCCTGCTGCGCTCGAATTAAGCCGGTTCGTCACGGACTTTTTGCCTAACGATAAAAATCCGGTTAAGATTTCTATCAATTTGGTTAGTAACGTTAGTGAAGCCGAGTTTGAAAGAATAATTCTAAGGCAAATTAGCGAACATCCCAAAAAGACTGTTGCCAATATTTTAGCTGAAATTGTTCCTCGGCGAGTTTCGCGGGTTTTATGCAGGCAGCTTAATTTTCCTGAAAATCTTTATGCCGGTCAGTTAAGTAAAGACCTGCGAAGGAGATTGCTACACGTTTTAAAATCTATGCCCCTTTCGATTGTGCGTACAAGGCCGATTGAAGAAGCAATGGTAACACGAGGTGGCGTAAGCATTACTGAGATAGAATCTAGAACAATGGAATCAAAGATTTGTCCGGGATTATTTTTCGCAGGGGAGGTTCTTGATGTCGATGGTCCATGTGGCGGCTATAATCTTCAGATGTGCTGGTCAAC
>CAZIED010000183.1:0-4886 GCA_964538525.1 uncultured Pirellulales bacterium
GGATAAGAAAAACGGACAGCAAAAGGCATACTATAATGATGCTTGTTCGCCGCCGCTTACTCATTACATAGAAGGGTTCGTGGTTAGGAGTTCGTTGTTCGGCGTTAGGATTCATTGACTCTGAACTCTGAACCGATTTGTTAATTGGTTTTTGTTCGCTTATCAGCGGGTTTATCTAATTCAAAGGCGGTACAAACCGCTTCGAGGGCTTTTTCGACCTGATTTTTATTTACGGCACAACTGATGCGGATTTCGCTGGTGGTAATTGAATCGATGTTGATTTTCGCCTTGGCTAATGCCCCAAACATCCTTTCAGCTACGCCGTAATGGGTCCGCATGCCGACGCCAATCACAGAGACAAGTGCCATGTCATCGCGAACAAAAACACTTTGACAACGAACCTCGTCTTTGATCTTATCGACGGCCTTTTTAGCAGCGTCCAGGTCTGAAATCCCGATCAAAAATGACAGGTTCGCCTTTTCAGGACTGATTTCTGTCTGAATAATGTCATTGACAACGACTTTTGCCTTGGCAAGATTTGCAAAAATCTTAGCCGCGTTACCAGGAACGTTTTCTATGCCGACAAGACTTATCTTGGCCATATCTTTCTGTATTGTCGCTCCTGTTACTACTACACCTTCCATTTGTGGTACCTCGTGAGTAATTACTGTCCCTTCGTTTTCGTTTGCGCTGTTGCGCACGTGAATTTTGACATCATATTTTTTCCCAAAGGCAATAGAGCGATTGTGCATAACGCCGGCGCCGAGACTTGCCATTTCGAGCATCTCATCATAGCTAATCTGTGCCAGTTTTACCGCTTTTTTGAATAATCTCGGATCAGTTGTATATACTCCATCCACATCGGTATAAATCTCGCATTCTTTGGCACCCACGGCTGCTGCCAATGCAACAGCGGTTGTATCCGAGCCACCTCTGCCCAGAGTGGTTATATTTTCATCCTCATCGATGCCCTGAAAACCTGCGACTATGACAATCTTTCCCTGGTCCAATTGTCGATGAATTCGTTCCGCTTCGATACTTTTTATTTGTGCTTTGGTAAAGTCGCTTGTCGTCATCATGCGGATTTGTCCACCAGTGAAGCTGATGGCTTCATAGCCCAACGCATCAAGCGCCATAGCGAAAAGCGATACGGTTTGCTGCTCGCCGGTGCTGAGTAGCTGGTCCATCTCCCTTTTGGGTGGATTTTGATTAAGCTCCAAGGCGTCGGCAATCAGCTCATCGGTTTGATGACCTCGTGCCGAAGCCACAACCACAACTTTATAACCTTTTTTTACCGTTTTGATTACTCGCTCAGCTGCTCGGCGAATCTTCTCCGCATTGGCAACCGAGGTCCCACCAAATTTTTGTACAACTATCTCCATGTTCCACCTTACAATATTTCGAAAATTTTACACAAACCGACTTTGTAAGTCAATTTTCATTATCTTTTCAGGAAATACTCCATCAGCTCAAAACCTTTATCAATTTTCAGGCCTGACTTGATAGCGTTTGCTTCGCTAAAAGTCAAGGGCAAAACGCTGCTGATATTGTCGCCCGCCATGGCAAATGGAACCGGCTGCGGTGAATGAGCGCAGCTGAGCACCGGTGTCGGATGGTCAGGAGCGATGAGTATCCGCCAGCTTTGGTAGCTCTGCAAGTTCTCAAGCACAGGCCCAACGATATGTTTATCGATTTTCTCTATGGCTTTTTTCTTCATCTCAGCGTTACCCTCGTGAGATGCTTCATCAGGTGCTTCTATATGAACAAAGACAAGGTCGTATTTTTTTAATGCTTCTATCGCTGCAGAACCTTTGCCTTGGTAGTTTGTATCAAAAAAGCCGGTGGCGCCCGGCACCTCAATCAGGTCAAAACCAATGAGCTTCGACAGTCCCCTTACCAGGTCAACAGCGGTGATGGCAGCTCCCTTAATTCCAAACCGTTTCTCGAAGCTATCCATGATTGTGCGCTTTCCTTGTCCCCATAGCCATATCGAGCTGACCTGATTTTCGCCCAGGTCATATCTAACCTGATTGATGTCATGCTTGCCGAAGAGCTGCTGGGAGCGAGCTATTAAATCGATAAGTATCTCAGAACCTTTACCACGAGGCAAAATCTTTTCTATGGACGTGCCGATATAATCATGTGGCGGGTACGTCTTAACGTTGAAATCCACATCTTTGAAAACAACCAAGTGCCTGTAGCTAACGCCCGAATAGAATCTGATCTGGTCGTTTCCCAATAGAGCCTGTAATTCTTCAATCAGCTTACCGGCTTCGGTCGTGGAAATATGACCGGCGCTGTGGTCCGCCATTTTGTCGTCTGCAACGGTTATAAGATTGCATCTAAAGACCCAGTCGGCAGGTGTCAGCTTGATATTGCGTGCTGCTGCCTCAATAGGAGCCCGGCCGCTATAGTACCTTAACGGGTCGTAACCCAGCAGGCTCATTTGTGCAACGTCGCTGCCCGGCTCCATGTCAACAGGCACCGTCCGGACGAGACCTTGTCGTCCCATCATGCTGATTTTATCCATATTCGGCTTTTCAGCGGCTTCCAATGCGGTTTTATTGCCGAGCTGTTCAATCGGCTCATCTGCTGCGCCGTCGGGAATTATTATGGCGTATCTGGTCACTGGTCTTTATCCTCGGGTATATCTACTATTCTTATGCAAAAAGCTTTTCCGCAGACAGTATTAAGCTCGTTTAGGCTTTTCAATGCAGAGGTCACTTTACGTTGCTCGGTGGGGTGAGTGGTTATAACGACAGGGACGGTGTTATCCGGGCCGCTGCCTTCATGCTGCAAAACGCCGGATATACTAATGGCATTATCGGCAAGTATCCTGCCGATTTGAGCAAAGACACCCGGCTGGTCCTTCGCCATTAACCTGATATAAAACCTGCTTACGCAGTCGTCGATTTTCACTATTAAAGGCTCTACTACTGTCCGTGGTTTTAATTGCAGATGACGGAAAGTGGTGGCCGAATTGCCTAATGCTACATCTATAATATCCGCAACAACTGCGCTTGCGGTAGGCATCATTCCGGCTCCACGGCCGTAAAACATTAACTGACCGACGGCATTTCCAAATATGCTGATAGCATTGAATGAGCCTTCGACGCGGGCAAGGTGACTGTCTTTGGTTATAAATGAAGGATGTACCCGTAAAGAAATCCGATTTTGTTTATCTTTTTGTGCTATAGCTAATAGTTTTAGACAATAGCCTATTTCGCTGCCGTAACGAATGTCGTGCTTGGAGATTCCCTCAAGTCCTTCAACAAATATATCCTCTAGTCTGATTTCGTATCCGAAGGCTATAGAAGAAAGAATAGCCAGTTTGTGTGCGCTGTCACCGCCGCCTATGTCTAAAGTCGGGTCGGCTTCAGCGAAGCCTTTTTTCTGCGCCTGTGCCAATGCTTGTGAAAAGTCTTCCTCTTTTAAAGCCATCTGGGACAGGATATAGTTGCACGTTCCATTTACAATGCCGTATATCGCACTGATGTTGTTTGCCGTCAAGCCTGTTCGTATAGCTGAGATGATAGGTATGCCGCCGGCACAACTGGCTTCAAAGGCGATACAGCGACCATTTTTGTGAGCAACCTGATAAAGTTCTTTGCCGTGTTCGGCCAGCAATGCTTTATTGGCGGTGACAACATCCTTGCCTGCCTGAAGCATCTTCAATTGAATTTGTTTTGCTACGGTGGTGCCGCCGACAAGCTCTATGCCTATGCGAATGCTGCTGTCGTTTAAGAGTCTGTTTAAATCGTTTGTGAGGATACCATCGGGCAGGGAAACCATCCGAGGAGATTTGGTATCGATATCTACAACGCAGGCAAGCTCAAGGCGCAGACCCATTTTAGCTTCTATGGAATCGGCTTGCTCCATTAATATCTTTGCGACGCCACTGCCTACCGTTCCAAATCCAACAATACCTACTTTTACAATTTTCTCAGCCATAATGGACCTTATTGTTGTTTCCGATATATATTGGAGGGCGGAAATTCAATGCCCCCAAATTTTATTTGGAGGTTTTACATAAGTTGCTAATAATAACCAATATCGATTACTGGGCGATACAGGACTCGAACCTGTGACCTCCTGCGTGTAAAGCAGATGCTCTAACCAGCTGAGCTAATCGCCCTTAATTTGATTATACAAATACGATTTTTTAGCGCTTGCGTCAATAGTTTTGATAACTTATATTCTTGTTCGGCAGAAGTTTGATTCGTCTGAACAGAAAAAGTTGAGGATAAGATTATGATGGTGCTTGAAGCCATAAGAAAAAGATATTCCTGCAGAGCCTACCAGGATAAACCTGTAGAGAAGGAAAAGCTGGAGCAAATTTTCCATGCGGCTCAACTGGCACCTTCTGCAAAAAATCTGCAGGATTGGCGTTTTGTAGCTGTTATGGATAAAGAAAATAAGCATAAATTGGTTGAAGCGGCAAATAATCAAAAATTTCTCGAAAATGCAGGCGTAATCATAGTTGCCTGCAGCAATTGCACAGAAGTTATGCGTTGTGGCCAGGCGATTGGGCCTATCGACGTTGCTATCGCTCTTGAACATATCGCCTTGCAGGCAGCGGAGTTAGGATTAGCAACCTGCTGGATCGGCTCATTTTACCCGGAAAAAGTTCGGCCCATTCTGGGAATTCCAGAAGATATTGCTATAATAGAGCTTATGTCGCTTGGCTACCCGGCTGATAGTAAAAAAATGACCAAGCGTGAGCCGATAAGTAAAATATTGTGCTACGAAAAGTGGCAGTTTTAGATTAGTACCGCAGCGTATTTTATATTTCCATCAAAGGACATAACTGGCTGATGTAAATGAATATAAATCCTAAATTCGAATATCTAAATTCGTAACCGTTCACGGCCTAAAATGTTGAATTT
>CAZIED010000184.1:0-4868 GCA_964538525.1 uncultured Pirellulales bacterium
TGGCAGTCGCAGGACATCGGCATACAAAGCAACGTCCCTGAGGGATTGTACGTGGTTCTGCAAGATAGCACCGGCATTAGTAGTCCCCCGGTCAAAAATTCTGATCCTGCTGCAACGACGTTAAACATCTATACGCCGTGGAATATTCCGTTGACGAGCTTTACCGGCGTGAATCTGCAGGCCATACAGAAGCTGACCATCGGTGTCGGTGACAGGGCTAATACACAACCCGGCGGTTCGGGTGATTTGTACATCGATGATATCGGGCTGAAGCTTCCGTAGATTATGACGAGGTGTCAGCGTATAACGGACAGCGTATATAAAATAGGGGTCAGGCTTTAATCCTGACCCCTATTTCTTTGTCCCTTTATGCCGTTCATTGTTCATTATTCATAAATTTTGTTCGATGATTTATGAGCTCGGAACCCCGAATTCTGAATCCCAAACCTCTAACTACATCGAAATCTGACTGACGCTTTTGCTTCAAGATTCAAATTTTTCTTGAAATTTGGTTGTGCATCTTGTATAAATTCAATAGAGGAGTTTTAACGACTTTGTCCCTTTGAAATGTGAAACTTTATGGTCGTTTTAGGTACTTTGAAGATTGTAGTTTAGATATCATGAAACCCAAACATCAATTTAAGTTCGTATTTTTGAAGGAGGATTATTTATGTGTAGAAGATCGATTTATTTAATTTTATTGTTGGCCTTTAGTTTGACTATTGGCATTGCCAGCGGCCAGACGGTCAGGATCAACTTTCAGTCCAGAACTCAAGGTTCCAGAGAGGTGCCGGTGGGGTATTTGCCGGATTATGGTGACTTGTTCGGCGACCGGGGCAACGGCTGGAGCTATGGATGGACCGTGAATAAAGCAGACAGTGGGCGTGACCGAGATATTAATCCCGACCAGCGATTTGACACAAACAACTCTTTGATTATGTGGAACACTGGCACGGGTTCATGGGAGATAGCCGTGCCAAACGGTACATACAATGTGTATATCGTTGGTGGAGATGCGGGTTATTTCGACTCAACTCAATCATATCTTGTGGAAGACGTAACAATTACAGATCCGACGCCTTACCCTCCGGGAAACACTACTGGCAACAGGTATGACGAATACAAAGTTACTGTAACCGTGGCCGATGAACGCCTGACTATTGCTCCAGCCCCCGGAGTCACTGGCTATGTCAAGATTTGCTTCATAGATATTGCAGATGTAAGGGTTGCCCAGCCTGTCAGCCCAGCCGATAGAGGTTTGTGGCCGAGCCCATCTGCTTTTCTTACGTGGACTCCGGGAGTTTCTGCGGTTCAGCACGATGTCTATATTGGTGAGGACTTCAATGTCGTTAGGGATGCTACTACCTCCATGCCTGGGATTTATAAGGGCCGCCAAACCGAGGCAAAGTATCCTGCGTCGTCGGTCCCAATGACTCTTGAGCCGGGTAAAACCTATTACTGGCGGATTGACGAGGTCAATGGCGCCGATATCTGGCGAGGTGATGTTTGGTTCTTCAAAGTTCAGCTTCTAACCGCCTACGACCCTCAACCGATTGATGGCGGTTTGTTTGTGGACCCCAACGACAAACTTAGCTGGTCGAAAGGTGCTACTGCTTTTCAACATCTTGTTTACTTCGGTGATGATAAGACCAAGGTCGAGAATGCTACTACAGCAACACCAGAGTACAAAGGCACCCGAACTGCTAATAATAGTAATTGGGATCCGCCCGGAAGCCTTATGCTCAGTACGACTTACTACTGGCGAATTGATGAGAAAGAATCCGGCGGAAACGTAAATAGAGGCTCTGTCTGGAGCTTCACGACTGCAGCACATTTTGGAGGAGGGCTGAAAGGACAGTACTATAATAACACGGATTTGACCGGAGACCCTGTTTTGACCAGGATAGACCCTAAGATTGATTTTGACTGGGGAACCGGTACACCCGATCCAAACGTGCCGCCTGACGGCTTCTCGGTCAAATGGACCGGCCTGGTAGAGATTCCGGCTGCCGGAGAATGGACTTTCTCAACACATACGGACGATGGTACCAGATTGTGGGTAGATGGGCAACGGCTTGTTAATGTCTGGGGCACCTCCAGACCGCTTACATGGGATAGCAACACTATTACACTAAATGCCGGTTTTCATACCATTGAGATGAATTACTTTGAGGCCAATATAACTAATCATATTGCCATAGCCCATTTAGCTTGGCAAGGGCCGCTTGTTCCGGTTCGGCAGTATATCCCTCAAGGGGCATTTTTACCTCCATTTGTAGCCAGTAGTCCCAATCCCGCTGATAACGCCACCGGAGTCAGGCAGACGCCTACGCTTTCCTGGACTGCAGGAGATAATGCTGTTCAGCATGATGTGTACTTCGGCGCCGATTATGACGCTGTGTTTAAAGCGGATATAACGACTGCAAATATTTATCGTGGTAGGCAGGAGCTTGAAGATGCCAATTATGTCCCCACCGAAGCGCCTCTTCAGTGGGGAAAGACCTACTACTGGCGAGTTGATGAGATAGAGGCTGATGAAATGATACGAAAAGGTTTCGTCTGGAGATTTACAGTTGCTGACTATGCCGTGATAGAGGACTTTGAAGATTACGACGCTAATAATAAGATATACGATACCTGGTTAGACTACTACATGAACAATACCGGTATGACCGTGGGGCACTTTGATCCTCCGTTTGCCGAACGCAGTATTACTCACAACGGCCGTCAATCCATGTACGTGCATTACGATAACGATGGCACTATCAACGAAGGCACTGCCTACGAAAAGAGTGGGACACTATTTTATTCTGAAGCCGAACGGCAGTGGACAGATGCGCAGGATTGGTCCGCAAACGGCGTTAATTCCTTAACGCTCTGGTTCAGAGGAATACCTGCGTCGGTTGGTAGCTTTACAGCCGGGCCACCGATCAAGATGACCGCTGGTGGTGTTGATATTTGGGGCACGGCCGACCAGTTCCACTTTGCCTATAAGCAGCTCTCCGGCGTTGGTAACATAACAGCGAGGGTGGTCAGCGTTAGTAATACCGATCCATGGGCTAAAGCGGGAGTGATGATTCGAGAGTCACTGGCTGCAAACTCCGCTCATATCATGGTGGCTGTAACGCCTGGTAATGGCGTTGTTTATCAACGCCGACCGAGCGCGGGAGCTGCCAGCGAAGATGTAGTACCTGCACTAACCGGAATAACCGCTCCACAATGGGTGAGATTGACCCGAAGCGGCAACACATTCACGGCTGAATATTCAGCCAACGGAGCTAACTGGAACACGCTGGGCTCTGTGGATATGCCTATGCTTGCGGATGTCTATGTAGGTTTATGCTTGTCCAGCCACAATGTTAATGCAATCTGCACAGCGGAATTTTCCAATGTTGCCAATCCCGGCACAGGTAGCTGGCAGTCACAGGACATCGGCATACGAAACAATGTCCCTGAGGGATTGTACGTGATGCTGCAAGACAGCTCCGGCATTAGTAGTCCCGCGATCAAATATTCTGACCCTGCTGCAACGACCTTCAACGTCTATACGGAGTGGAATATTCCGTTGACAAGCTTCACCGGCGTGAACTTGCAGGCCATACAGAAGCTGACCATCGGTGTCGGTGACAGGGCTAATACACAACCCGGCGGTTCGGGTGATTTGTACATCGATGATATCGGGCTGAAGCTTCCGTAGATTATGACGAGGTGTCAGCGTATAACGGACAGCGTATATAAAATAGGGGTCAGGCTTTAATCCTGACCCCTATTTCTTTGTCCCTTTATGCCGTTCGTTGTTTATCGATGAACAATGAACAGATTCAACCTTGATTAGGTGCCTTAAAATCTTGTGATGTAGATTGTTTGTTCGCCATGGAAGGATTGGCCCGATTTTAGTATTCCGATTATTTCCACATTGACTGCGCCGTAGCCGAGCACTGCATCCAGCAGGTCGCTTGTTCTAAACCAGGCATGAATTTTAGATCTGCTACTCGTTCCGAAAACAAATTGTTGTTGCGCCTGAATGCCGCCTTGATCTAGATAAAGTATAAGCAATTCGTCACTAATGTCGTCCCTTCCGATGCCCTGCGGCAGCTCTACGACAACAAGTATACGCTCCGCATAGCTACAGCTTTCGCATCTTCTGATGATGTTTGGATATAAGGTCAGCACAGCCTGGAGCATACTTTCGGATGTAACAGCGTTAACACTTGCTTGTGCTGGTTTTGTTTCATTACTGCTGATAATCACGTAGTTGGTTATGGTTGTAGCCGGGGCTGTACCTTCATTTACTCGTCCAATCAACTTTAAACGGGCACCTGATGACCCTGCCGGCAATGAGGGGTAGCTCCACATATAGCTATGAGAAAGAAAATTATACTGTCCGAAGACGCCGTCGCCGTCGGCTGTTATAAAACTTATCTCTTTCGGTAGAACATCGACAATGGAAACATTTCTCACGAGGTAACTATTATTCAGGTTATCAAAGCAAATATTGTAAACAATTGTCTCGCCTACATTTACGCGCTCAACACTGCCAATAGGAACCTGGGTGCCATCACCTCTGATAATATACTTGATCAGATTGAGCGGGTTATAACTAATAGCTTCTACAAAAGCATTGACACTTGCTTCATTCGGCTCTGTTTCATTGCTTTCGATGGTCGCAGAATTGGAAATAATCGTCCCTGGGGACGTGCCTTCATTTACTTGCACTATTAACTTTAGGCAAGTCTCTTCTGAAGCTGGTTGCAAAGAGGAATAGTGCCATCTATAGCTGTGGGTGATGGGGTCATACCGTCCGAAATCGCCGTCGCCGTCAGCCAATATGAAACTAATCTCTTTCGGCAGAATATCGACAATTGATA
>CAZIED010000185.1:0-4848 GCA_964538525.1 uncultured Pirellulales bacterium
TTTCTGAGATTGATCAGGAACGGGTCCGGATCCAATGTATCCGGCATGATCACAAGATCGGGTGTTGACCTGGCCACTTCGAGCATCTGATTCACAGAACCCGGAGTCTCGCAGGAGATGGCCCACTTTGCCAGTGCTTTCCTCCGTTCCTCATCCCCAGTCTTGGATGCCTCTTTGTAGATTTTCCTTACCACCCCCTTCCCCATTTCCTGCACGAAACCGCATTCATCCCTGGCCCACCTTCCTTCGGTATCTGACCACACATACCACCAGTCAAACGGCGGGAGGTACCTGATCCGATCCTTGTAGTAGGCAACAAACCGTTCACCGTTCCCGAAATGGGTGAGGTTCAACCCATCCAGTGCAGCATGGAGTTTATGGTCGTCCGCTTCTTTCTGGAGCCGGTCTTTTTTGAGATCCTTGGCAATGGATTCCAGAGAATCGGGAATCTCGGGGTTCAAAGGGAACCCAATCATCTTTTCAAAAGAATTATCAATAACTTTCTCTATTGCAGTTAGTTGGTCAGGCTGTAATTGTAATTCCACGACAGGTCCCTCTCTTTGCGGCCAGTCCAAGTTGAAACCCGAGGAGTCTGCAGGTCCCCGGGTGCGGGACCTACCGCACCAGTATCTATATCAGTAATCCTTTAATAAGCTCTCTGATTTACGATGCTCGCAGTTCTCTTTCTTTCCATCACACGGTTTCCAGGTAACAAGACACTCACCTGAATCAGGTATCTTCACCAAGGTCCACCCATTCCCGGATCGTTTCATGCGGGACCGGTAACAGTAATGGATACAGAAGGCACCTGGTGTCTGGACCCTGCGCAGGGATGTGCAGGAGGATGAGTGTGGTGAAAGCTTCCCGAAAAACATTCCAGGGATTCGGCGCAGGTCTGTCCCATCAGGCACCTTCTTTTCTCATTTGGTCAGCTCGCATTACCCGGTGATAGCTCACGGAAAGAACATCACCATGTTCATCCAGGATAGCGGTCCGCTGGAACCATCCTTCAGTATTTGGGAAAAGGATGGATACTTCCGTCTTTCCACGGAGAGTGCGTTTCCTGGCCTTTAGGATCTTGATATCGTCCAACTTCAACATACCAAGAGAGTCTATAGAAACTGTAAGCATATATAGGTTACGGTTGATAAAAGGGTGAGATTAGTAGGGGTGCTTCCCTAGCTTGTAGGGATGCCCCTTGCTCTTGTGTCCCCTGTGGGACTTCCTACGGTGATGTTTCCTACGCGCCATTTTACCTCCCGAACATATGACCAAACGTCACCACGATCCCGGCCAGGATACCGATGACAAGGTACAGCAATCCCTGGACGATGTACAGTGGTACAATGCTGATGACAAGAACCACGATTCCAGGGAAGATACCTGCGATGTTCCCAATGAGGGCCGACAGGTTACGGAAGTCAATAGCATTGGGATCAAGCAGTGTATGACAGGCTGCATTTACCGTGATGTACGCGGCTTTGGTCTCGATATCCGAACCGGCTCCCGCCGTTGCGTTTACTCCATGGGATACCACGAATGTGGATATCCCGGCACTTACCGTGTAGGTGTGCGACACGTTAAGGGCCGTTGAAGTCCCACCGTCACCGAATGTCCAGTTGTAGTTGTACAGGGTGCCGGTGGACATGTCAACAAAAGAAACAGTAAGGGGGGAGCATCCGCTGATCGGGGTGCCGTTAAAGTCAGCTGAAGGTGCGACAGCCAGCGCGGGCATTACGATAGCGATGACTACGATCATCATCGCCATCACCATGACCCGTGCGTTCATGCGTTCCACATCCTGGGATCTACTTGCTCCACATGTGGGCGAACGAGGCGACGAGTCCGCCGAAGATACCAAGGATCAGATATATGAGACCCTGCACAATATAAAGCGGGATAATGCTGATCACCAGGGTGATGATACCCGGGAAGATGCCCGCGATGTTGCCAATGAGGGCCGACAGGTTCTGAAAGTCGATCACTGAGGGGTCGATCAGAGTAGACATGGTTTTTTCTTCACTCCTTATGGATGGGGCAGTTGAGTCTGCTCATTGCACCATCCACAGCCGTATGTTGTCCCCTTCGGTATTTAAAGGCTTCTAGCGCTTCATTTCCACGTTTTGCCTAGTATAATGGCTTGGAATGGTGAAGGAGAGTTGTGGGAATTTTCTCTCGCGCCTCAGTATGCACCCGTGCCGTACTGAGCAGAAGAAACAGAATGGTGCCAAGGCACCAACAATATATATATCAGTACAGACAGATAACGAGTAGTAATGACCAGTGAAGCAACCACTGACCGTCGAAGGATACCTGCCTATCTACCACAGCCTTTGTTTGAGAGATTACTAAAAGTGGGTGGTGAGACCAGGGCCCATGGCTTTTTCAATGATACTATTATAGCAGCATTGGAGGATTATCTCCCAAAGTTTGAGAAACCGCGCATACAGGATCCTCAGAAAACATGGATCGAGCAATTAATAGAGGACACCACTCGTAAGAAAAGAGGAAAGAGATAATGCCTCGCCGGCGCTGCCGTGTGAGGTCCCCGCGATCCCGGGCGGCGGGATACTCGCGGTCCGGGAGGACCTGGGTGAATAAGAGGATTCCTCGCTCGGAACGGAAACGCGTCAGGGAACACGAAACCTATGAACGGAGGCAGCGATGTAAAGGAGACTCATATAAGAAGGCCCACAGGAAAGCTCTCAAGCGGGAACACCGTGGCCTGTCGCGGCACGGGGTTGCCAGGCATGAGGGGCGAGTAGGGGCAGCAGTAAGGGGTCAACCAAGGAGATGATGAAAGATGAAGAACTTGAAAGAACTTGCGAAAGATTTGGAAGCATTTGATGAATTGAGAAACACCGTACTCCTATCCTGGATTGGATTGGGTGGGATCTGTGTATGCCTTGGAGTATGGCTGGTGAGAGCAGGGATCGTATCCTGATCTACTTTTTATAGACCCGGCGCGTTCCGCCGCCCTTCTTTCTCTTCAGGGTGTACTTTCCCCCTTTGGGGCCCCTGTGGGTTTTGCAGGGCATGAAGTATCGTTCTCCTTTGGCCTGATATATCTTATTGTACCAATGTCTTTCCCATCTCCATAGAACTGGGCTCCTAATGGTGAAGTAAACCATCTGTCACTGAAGACAAAGATAAACTCATCAGGTGCTAGGATTTCCCATTTCTTATTATAAGTGGCAAGCCGGGGAGCATCGGAATAGAAGAAAGTGCCTTGCCGGATGATTAGGCACTTGAGCTGGTTCCTTACCCCGCGGTGAACCTTTCCCCAATCCTGGCCGAGTCCGATGATCCGTACCCCCCAGGACCTAATCTGGTCGATGTTATGACCAAGAGTAGTGATCACCTGTTTCTGTTCACGTGAAAACTCGTAACCATCACTCGGGACAATAAACTGGATCTCATCAAGGAAGAGGGCCATTGGTACAGGTAGTTCATATTCACTGGCCATCTCGATAAGAGCATCAAAGAATTCCTTGGTGGCAACTGAGCATGAAAGGCTGTTGATAATGAACGGCCTAATCATTATAATATTAATCTTACTTGGATCCAGGTTGGTGAAGGCATCGCGAGGTGTGTTGAAATAATATTTGCTCAGGTGTCCTTCATATCGCTTATCCTTCCATTGGATCTGAATATCGAAAGGGCTCGGAATAAGACACTTAAGATCGGCAAAGTCAATGAGCCTGAGCAGATCAGAACTTTTCCCGGTATCAAACCAGACAATACATTCTTTTTTCTGATTTGCAAACTCCGCGATCAGCCAGAATGCACTTTGCGTCTTTCCAACACCACTATGTCCAAAGATTCCCAAGTGCCGGCCTTCAACATCGAAAAAGTCAGCGTTTATCTTGGGATCCCAGTTTCTTGTTTCCACCATTGGTAAAGACCTCTGCCAAGGCACTTCCTTGCCAGTTTCATGCAGTGGGTGGTATGATTCATCCTACCTTAATTCTTTTTTGGAAGTGATCATCAAGGTAGGTGTACCAGCGCGATCTGAGGAACCGTTCCCAGGTCCAATGCGCGAACCATCCAACTCCAGTAAAGATGGTTCCAGCGATCCAGATCACAGTATTGAACTGAGCCTCAGTCATGATCCAGCCGGTCATAGGTACTTGCACCCCTCTGGGAATAACATCCCAAATAGACCTGGAGAATCGACAACCAGTTTCGGTTCACCCCTGATCTGGATCATCGGCCGTCCCCGCAGTGTCAGCTTCATCACCTGAGCTCCTGTAAACTCCATCCAGGATCCATCTTCCATGGAAAGGATCACCCGGTTCACTTTCGGCATCTGTTCATGGCGGATCCCAAGAACCCGCATCAGGTAAGCTGCCCGTTTCTCTCTCATCATCAGCCCTCAGCATCTCCACCTGTCTTCCCAAATCTGCGTTTCCTATCACCAAGTGCCGTCATAGCATCTTCCATCATGGAACTTGATGCCAGATTCTCACGGTTCACAACCCGCCACAGTTTCCGGTCAAGAAGGTTTAACCCCTTCTCGAAGTTCGCTCGCATGTGGGGGACATAGGGGTTGGTTTCCAGCGCAGGGAAATGTGCAGAGTAGAGGATATCAACCATCATGGTCAGGTCCGAGACATCGCTCTGAATCTTTTTTGTCTGTTTCTTCTCTTCAAGAACGGCGCAGACCTGGTTCACTCGTTCCGCCAGTACGTTCAGGCGATATTTTAAAGTTTTGCCTGCGGCATAGGTCCAGACGTTGAGAGTGTATCCAACCTGCCACTTGATATTATTCTCAGGCATCCAATCCCCATTCTTTTATGAGCAAGGCCCTGACATCGGCTTCAGTCCGTGCCAGTTTCTCCTGGGTGA
>CAZIED010000186.1:0-4832 GCA_964538525.1 uncultured Pirellulales bacterium
TTCATCAAGCCAGTGACTTGCGAAGGCAGCGAAGTCTTTGAAGTTTATCTGCTCGTCAGGATATAGGTCGGCAGAGGAGAGAAGCGGCTGATTGAATATGCCGGTGCCGTTTGTTGCCATGTAAGTAATCTCTCGCTGAGAAAGCACATAGTCAAAGATGCAAAAGTCATCAATTAAACCATCGTAGCCGCCATACCAGCCTGAGCCGATTTCAAATGAGCTGATTCCTGATATGAGGGAGTGTGCGCCTGTTCTGCGATTATAGAGCTTGCCATTTAGGAAGATTTGCATGATGCCTTGGTCTGCATCTTTAGTAAATGCCCAATGGTTCCAGCGTCTCGTCCATTCAGTGTCAGACCGGTGTTCTCCGCTAAGGCGATTGTCAAACGACCATGGATAACCACAATCCCAGTTATATCGCCCTGGTTGTTGCCAGCAGCCGAGATTGATAGCTATCGCGGGATTATTGAGTCCATATAAATAGTCCGAACAGCATAGTGTGTCGTTGCGATGTGGTGAATCCGCACTATACTGCCAAAATGCGATGGTAATCTTTGACCTGATTGTTTCGAATAGATTAGCAGCATCAGTTATATCTAAAGAGTTATTGTAACCATTGAAGCTAATTGCCTGTCCGTAGGTGCTTGGGACGAAAGTGGCTGGACCGTTAGATTCAGCATGAAAGCCGTTACCGGAACTGTCGTTGGTATTGCCGTCAAATCGGTACCACACCAGTGGTGCATTAGGATATGATACCGGATAAATCTTGTACCTTCTATCGAGCCAATTATTGAATATTTCCTGGAGGTCTTTGAAGTTGACCACACAGTCGCTATTTAAGTCTGTATCTGGTCTATTCTGCTCTGTGCATCTTGATGGATACAGCCTAATATCGTCAAAATATACAACATTCCTGCCGGGGTTAGTCGGCTGGGTTGCCCCGGCACTAAAACCGATGGAAATAGTCTGGATATTACTATGGTTCAGTCTGCTTTGGTTTTGAAGGTCGATTCTCCAGAGATGCCAATCATTTTGCTGAATATCGGTCATGTCTTGGTATAAAAAGGCTGCATCATTATCGCCGTCGCTCAGAATCAGATGCATCTGAACATTAGTGTCATTAGATGCATTACCGGAGAAGAATAATTCCAGAGTCTTACCTGCGGTAGAGTGCCAATCTTGAGGCGTGGTAAATTTCCTGACAGCTTGACAGAGAAAATTTTCATAATAGTAATAATCAAACGCCATTGATTGCCCGCACTTGCGGGCCGAATCCGATGATATATATAAAAATGCCTCCCCAGTTTCTTCCCAGGTATTGTTTAATATATTGTCATTATTGTTGTATGATTCAAAGTCATCAATAGTTAAAAAATCGATTACCGTAAAATGCCAAATATCACCTGCACAGACGTTATTGTGGTCGATGTTATTTACTTCGTCTATTCGCCAGTAATAGGTCTTGCCTAATTCAAGGATTCCTGGGTCGAAGCTGTTGGCCTCCTGTGGCTGTGCGGGATTTCTAATGGGTGTTGCATCGGCATCTACGTCGGTAAGAGATGGGCCGAAATAAACTACGTGTTTATCTGCAGAATGTCCCGGTGACCAGCTTAAGATGGGGTCAGTTGATACATTTTTAGCACCATCTATTGGGCTGGAATTAAAGGCAGTATTGTTGTGGTCAATGCGGGTCCGCGCACGTATATTAGCTATATCGAATCCGGGTGAGCCGCCTCCCAAGTCTAACGCTACGATGCGTACCGCGCAGGGTAGAAAAGGCAGGGAAATGCCATAGATATCAAAGCCGATCTCGGTGGCGATGTCCATGCCGGAATTTAAAGCTTTAGCTTTGCCCAGCAGGTATTCCTGATTTGCACCATCGGTAATGAAGATAAGAGCTTGTTCATTTACTTGGCCCATCTCGATAAGCAGTATATCATCGCCTGGGCCGTCAATAATCCTGCCGAGGAACTTTAATTCTATCCAGTGGTCTCTGGGCACGGTGACACCTGAAGCTGCCGATGGTGGGGGTCCGACAAGCCATTTCTCCGGAACGACATTAACCGGCCAATATCCGTTGGCGTCCATGCCTTTCCAGCAATCATCATCCGGGTTATATGCTTCGAGCAGATAGCAGGGGTATCTGAATGTTTCATCCCCGGCAAAAATATCGCCGCAGAGTACGAGAGCTAATGTTGCACTGAAAAAGGTTGGTATCCAGGATTTTGGCATTTTTGCCCTCCAGCCCAATGAAAAGTACAATTTGGGCTTGGCGGTAATAAAAAGTTCAAAACCGAAGATATTGTACCATCTTTGCGTCTGTAATTCAAGGTGGCATCAAATTTGAATTAAACTGTCAGCACGAAATGATAAGAGCACAAAAATAGCTTGATGTTCAAGGATTTGTTGGTAAACTTTGTGATATTTGTGAGCGGACAAGTGATAAAATTCCCTTTGGGCAGTCTTGCCGAACTTGTGGTGCATGGCATAAAATGTTACAAGAACCTTTATGCAAGGAGACAAGAATGACTGTTTATTCGATAAGTCCGTCAGGCGAAAAATTTCCGCTTCCAGGACAGGATGAGTATTCCGCTGAATTCAACCGCATCGAGTCACTTGTCGGTACAGCTCGCAGTCAGGGCAGGGAAGTCGTTGTAGTGATGGGAGTTGGTTTTGTCGGTGCGGTTATGGCGGCTATCATCGCCGATACGGTCGATAAAAAAACCGGCAAACCTAATAAGTTCGTCATCGGCTGTCAGAGGCCAAGCTCTCGCAGCTATTGGAAGATACCGCTTCTCAATCGAGGCTTGTCGCCGGTGAAAGCCGAAGACCCGGAGGTTGACCCGATGATAGCCAGGTGCGTCCTCGAAAAAAAGACTCTCATTGCCACATACAATAGTGAATGTCTTCGTTTAGCGGACTGTGTGGTGGTGGATGTCCAGTGTGATTATACGAAAAGTGCCCTCGGCAATATGCGAACCGGCTTGGTGGAAATGGAGGCGCTGGAGGCGACTATAAAAACTATCGGAGAGATGGTGTCTCCGAATTGTCTGACCTTAATCGAAACAACCGTGGCGCCAGGCACCACGGAGTTCGTTGCCTGGCCGATTTTGAAGAGGGCTTTTGCAGCACGAGGTATAAATTCGGAGCCGCTGCTGGCGCATAGTTACGAGCGTGTTATGCCCGGCAGACAGTACGTTTCATCAATTCGAGATTTCTGGCGGGTCTGCTCGGGCTGCAACGTGGAAGCCAGACAACGAGTTGAGAAGTTCCTGCATGAAGTGCTGAATACAAAGGATTTTCCTTTAACGGTAATGGATAGGCCCATTGAGTCGGAGACTGCTAAAATCGTTGAGAATTCCTACCGTGCAACCTCGCTTGCGTTCCTTAATGAATGGTCGTTATTTGCCGAACGCAATGGCGTTGACCTTATTAAGGTCATCAAGGCGATAAAGGTTCGGCCAACACACAACAATATGATTTTCCCGGGACCCGGCATCGGCGGATACTGTCTGCCGAAAGACGGTGGCCTTGGGTATTGGGCATACAAACACATTCTTGGTTTTGATGATGATATATTTAAACTAACCACAGCGGCCATCGATATCAATGATACGCGAGGTCTTCACGTGGCGGAGCTGACAAGAGATGCGCTTCGGAACATGGGGCGTTTAATTGCCGGTGCCCCGGTGCTTTTGTGTGGGGCCAGCTATCGTCAGGATGTCGCGGATACCCGTTATAGCGGCTCCGAAGTGGTAGTCCGCAAGCTGACCGAGATGGGCGCTGAAATGCGGGTACATGATCCGTATGTCGAGCACTGGTATGAGCTTGAAAACCAGGATGATTATCCGGCGCCGGGACGTTCGCTGTCGAGGTTTTTCCGCAATCAGAAGGGATTGTCACATATTACCGTCCAGCATGACCTTCCTCTCGCTGTCAAAGGTGCTGAATCGATTATTTTTGCTGTACCACACGAACCCTATTTGAAACTTGCCCCGGACGATGTAGTCCGTTGGGCGGGTGGGCCTTTAGGGGTGGTTGATTGTTTTGGAATATTGGATGACGATATAATTCGTCGATATTTTCAGCTCGGCTGCGAGGTTAAAGGCTTAGGCCGGGGACATATCCAGCGAATTAAAGAAGAAGTACGAAAAAAGAGAACAGAAGGTAGATGACAGAAAACAGAAAACAGAGAACAGAAGACAGATGACAGAGAACAGAGAACAGAAAACAGAAGATGATTGTTAGACATCGGGAAAATTTTGCCAGTTATTCATAAGAGAATACAACATAGCATTTACTTCGTCATATTGTCCATCAAGATGTTTATGTTTTTCACTTGATATATATCTACAATCCAGAGAAAAATCCAGCCATCCTCTAGTTTCTTCGCTTGAACCCAAAGCATCATTTAAATACCTGATGAACATCTGTTCGTACTTCCTCTTTGCAAATCCCTCCCTTATATTTATAGCTGTTGACCTGGAAGATATTCTAATTTGATCAGTTAAAGAATAGGTTTCCTCTTTCGGAAATTCCTTAGTTGTTTCGAATATCTCAACTGCGAGCCTATAAGCCAATTGATATACTTTCAAATCCTTTACATTTTTAATAACCTTCTTTATTCTGTCTTCTGTCAACCGCCATATATTTCCATATTTAATTATAACGATGAACTGAGCTGTGGCCTTGAGACTGCCACCCATCGGTAAAAAGAAATATGTATGGTGTCCACAGATTTCGTCCCAAACGTAAATAGGTTAACGTTCCCTATTATCCACTTCCAACTGAATGTCCTGCCTGCCCTCGAATGTTCACCCGCCTTCTATGTG
>CAZIED010000187.1:0-4783 GCA_964538525.1 uncultured Pirellulales bacterium
CACGCCCCTGCTCCTGTCTTCCGACAGGAAGACGCAGGGGCTCGCAATGACATAATCCTGCCACAAATCTTGGTCACACACAGCTATTTACTATTGAATATTATCTATTGACTATTTACCGTTTTCGATATTCAATAGTCAATAGTCAATTAAACAAAGGTTGGTTCTGGAGTAAGAATATGAGTTTGATCAAATGGTTTCGAAAAAATAATACCAAAGTGATGGCCGTCGTGGTTGTCGTTCTAATGATTGCTTTTATTGGGGGTAGTGCCTTAAACTATCTTCTTAGTCCGAAAAAGTCGTTAGGGCATAAGGCTGTAGCGTACTTTTCGGGAAATATGAAGATAATAAACGCCGACCTGTCTTCAGCCCGGCAGGAACTGGAGATACTATCGATATTGCGGGCAGATGAGCTGCTGAGGTCACAAGACTTGCGAGGTGTTCTGCTGGCGGAGCTTCTATTTACGGAGGGTAGAGCAACAACCGCGGTTATCAATCAGATAAGACAGATAATAAGGGCAAACCGGTACAACATTAGCGATAAGCAAATCAATTGTTTATACACACGTTCTATGCCCAGCAACATATACTGGTTATTGCTGAAAAATGAGGCGCAAATGGCGGGAATCAGGATTTCCAACGAGGAGGTGGGTGAGCTGCTTGCGCAAACAATACCTCAGCTATTTAAGGGCCAAACATACTCACAACTGGTTGGATCGGTGATAAATCGATACCGGATACCGGAGTCTGAAATTCTGCAAACGTTTGGTAGATTACTGTCGGTGTATCAGTATGCGCAACTAATTTGTTTATCTGAAAATGTAACTAACTCGCAATTGATGCACAGAGTGAGCCGGGAAAATGAAACAATAAATGTTGAATTTGTAAAGCTCGATGCTGGATACTGGATACACGATACTCGAAGAGCATCAAACATCGAGCATCAAGAACCCAACGACGAAGAAATACAAAAACACTTCAATAAATACAAAGACATTTTCGCAGGTGTTATAAGTGAAGATAATCCGTACGGTTTTGGGTACAAGCTTCCAGACATGGTTCAGCTGGAATATATTGCTGTTAAGGTTGACGATGTTTCGCCGATAGTAACGCCACCAACCAGCGCAGAGACAGAACAATATTACCAAAAACATCCAGAGCAGTTCACTGAATCATTTCGGCAGGATCCGAACGATCCGAATTCACCTTTAATAGACACAACCAAAAGCTATGCTGAGGTGGCGGATGTTATTTCAAAACAGCTTCTGAAGGATAAGATAAATTCGAAGGCGGAGAGGATTATACAAGAGGCTAAAACGCTTACAGAAGCCGGACTTCAGGATATAGAATTAGCCAAGGTGGATGTGGAGCAGTTAAAGCAGAAAGCCGGCGACTATGAAGCTGTTGCAAAGCAATTGGCGGAAAAATACAAAATTAAGATTTATTCCGGCCGGACGGGATTATTTAGTGCGGCTGAAATGGAGGCGGACAAATACTTAAGAAGGCTTTACTCATTAGGTAATGTCCGCAGTGCCGTTAAGTTGACACAGACTGTATTCTCGATTGAGCAGCTTCAGCCGGATACATCCGCGAAATCGTCCGCTGGGGGCGCATTAGACGTACAGAGGATGAGAATGTATGAAAACGTCGGGCCACTGAGGGATTCATTAGAGCAGCTTGAGGCTTTAGTGCGGGTAATTAAAGCCCAAAAGGCGTCTGCACCTGAAACCATAGACCAAAGCTATAGTAAAAGTTCCATCCCATTGGATGATGAAATTAAGAGCGAAGATAATAAAGATGTTTATTCGGTAAAGGGGAAATTGGTCGAAGACTTAAATAAACTCGCTGTAATCGACCATGGCGTGCTTAAAAGCAAGGCCGAAGAGTTTGTCAAATTGGTTGATAAGAATAGTTGGGAAATCGCTATTGATAAATTTAATGAGCTTTATCCCCCCCTTCCTGCTTTCGCAAGAAAACAGGGGGGGACTGCGACAGGTGCAAATGACCCGAATATTTTAAAGCCGGAGCGTTTAACCGACTTACGAAGGATATCGAATGAGACATTGGTGGCATTGGCGACGCAGACAGCCGATGCCCCGAGTCAGCGTGTGTATGTTCCAGAAGTCAAAAAATGGTTAACTGCAGGTGAGGCTAAAATAGAAAGTCATTTCGTTGATCAGCTCTATTCACTGATTCCGTCGGGAAATGATGCCGTTAAGACTTTGCTTTTAATGGATTTTAAGCCTTATGCCAGCTTGTATGTTATAAAGGAGATCACCATTAAACGGCTTGAACAGGATGAATATGAAAAGATAAAGCCCAAGCAGTTGTTTACAGAAGAGCATATTAGAGCCGAGAGCCTGGCGGCGGTGCATTTTAATCCTGAAAACATATTGAAGCGAATGAAATTTAGAAGTGCCGGTGAAGAGAAGAAGCCCGCCGACGGTGGGGCAGAATCGGGGGATGCATCGTAATGGCGCGGCATTCAAAAGAGAATAACGTGATTTTCTTGATCACTGTGGGACTAATGGGCTGGGTGGTGCCGGGTGGCGGGCATTTTATAATCAAGGAGACAGAACGGTCGTTAATTATATTTACAACTATTGCCTTAACTTTTTTCATAGGGTTGTATGCTGGTTCAATCGGTGTGATTAATCCCGTCGATTCGAAAGCGTGGTATTTTGCACAAGTTATGAATTCTCCTTTGGTAGTTGCCCTGGGACGTATTACTTCATCTGCTCCGGAAAGGTATCGAGTGTTCGGAAGGCCCAATGAAATTGGACAGATATACACGAGTATTGCCGGCTTACTTAATCTTTTGTGCATAGTGAACGCTGTTTATATGGCTCATCTGCGCGGAACGAAACATGGATCTGTAAGATCGGCGGCCAAGCACCAAACAGGTGATTAAATGTCGTTAATGGCATCTTTTATAATGGCTGGTATAACTGTTCCTGAGAGGATCGGTTCAAATCCGCAGTCTGTATTGTGGTTTTTGCCATTAGCAGCGGCGATAGCTGTCGTCTATAAAGCCACGAAGCTTCCGAAAATCACAGCAGATTCTTTTCTGAAAGAATCCGTGATACTTTTTGGCTCAATTGTCGTTTTTATTGTTATAACCGCTTTGGTCTTATTCGCCTTATCCTGGGTCATTACAGAGTGATTTCTCGGTGTTTCAAGTGCATTAGTTAATTAGCGGATTTGTTAATTAAGTGAGCTAAAATACTTAAAATGAACTAAAGTGCCTAAAGTGAGTTCAGTTCATAATTCATAACTTTAGGCACTTTAGTCACTCCAAACTTTAATTCACTGACGGAGACTTCCAATAAACTAATCAACCAATTCACTAATTCACTGTTGTGCTAATCAGTGTCTGTTTGTTCTGAAGTGTTCTTTTCAATCACACCCAATTCGATGAGGGCATTGAAGGCAGCTTTTTGTTCGGCTTCTTTTTTATTTGTCCCCCAGGCGCTGGAAAAGTGACGGTCGGCAATAACCACCTCAGACTCAAAACATTTGTTGTGGTCGGGTCCTTTTTCGTCGAGCAGCATGTAGGTAGGAGTAACATTAAACTGTTCCTGCGTGTGCTGCTGCAGCAAAGACTTGTAATTGCCCTGTGCTTGCTCTTCGTCTGCTTGTTCGATCAACGGCTGGAAGATTCTCAGGATAAAACTTCTGGCGGAGTCGAATCCGCCGTCGAGGTAAATCGCTGCAATAATAGCCTCCAAAAGTGCAGCAGCAATAGACCTTGATAAAGACCTGCTGGAAGCCATACCTTTGCCGACTTTCAGTAATTTGTGAAGGCCAAGCTGCTTGGTGATCCGAGCGCAGGTTTCGCGTGAAACAAGCATGCTTTTTAGTTTTGTTAAATCGCCTTCAAAAAGATTCGGGAAATGCTCGAAGAGGGTTTGACAAATAACCGCGCCTAAAATTGCATCACCAAAGAACTCCAGTCTTTCATTGCTTGAAAGGCGGTTATCGACCGCTGATGAATGAGTAAAGGCCTTAGTTAGAAGCTGGGTATGAGAAAATTTATAATTTATTGTCTGCTCGATTAGCTGCAGAATCTCTTTGTTCATCTATTTGGGTCCTACTTTTACGGGTTCCTGCAAAGCGGGGGGCCCTTACCAGACCTTGTGAGCAGATTACGAATACCGCTATAAATTGTCGCACCGGTGAAGGATTTTGATTAGTGGTCTTCGTAGCCGGCTCAGCATTAAACGCATTTCAAATTACCAAAATGTGAAACAACCGTCAAGTTTCTCTTTGCCGGATATTAGTGCTTGATTCTCGATGCTCGATGAGGAACCCTGCTTTGCGGGAATCCAGTATTGAGCATCGAGCAGGGCTAACCGACCATTTGCAGACTGGCTAACGCCACGAACTTGTCATCAGCTATTTCAAAAATTCCGTCAAGACCAGTTACTGTGAAGATGCCCTTCGTGGCGGCAGCAACGTTGCATAAAATGAGACGATGTCCACAATCGCCAAGAAGCTTACGCAGCTTCAGCAGTTTTGACAGGCTCGAAGATGTGACGATATCAACATTTGAGCAGTCGATAACTGCGTCACAGTCGCCTCTATCTCTGACAAGCTCAGTAACTGTTCTCAGCTCGTCGCCCATTTCTGGCTCACCGGGCAAGTCCACGAGGATAACCTCTTCCGACCAATTTTGAATACCCATTTTCGGGTCTCCCTCTAAGGTTAATAATTTCATTGTTTTCAAAGTTAAGTGTCTTATCGACATATATTTGAGCAGGGTTAAGTAAAAAGTGTAATTAGT